>JAKAUH010001106.1 GCA_021818605.1 Planctomycetota bacterium | reverse complement strand
GTCATCCCCGGCCGCATCCGTACGGAACTTGCCGTCCTTCACCACGTGGAGCAAAGACGCCGTGAGGTTCCGCGCGTACATCTGGCTGGCGTGATAGGGCACGGTTCCCGCGAGGTTGATAAGGCCAATGATCGTGACCCCGTCAATGGAGATGACCTCCTCGGCGCGGGTCACCTCGCAGTTTCCGCCCCGCTCGGCGGCGAGGTCGACGATCACCGAGCCGGGCGCCATCCGCGCCACCATGTCGGCCGTGACGAGAACGGGCGACTTCTTGCCCGGGATGACCGCGGCCGTGATGACGATGTCGCTCTCGCCGACGACCCGGCCGAGCAGCTCGCGCTGCCGCTGGTAGAAGGTCTCGTCCTGCGCCCGGCCATACCCGCGGGCGTCCTGCGCGTCCTTGGCCTCGATCGGCAGCTCGACGAACCGACCGCCCAGGCTCTGCACCTGCTCCTTGGCGGCTGGCCGCATGTCATACGCCGAGGCCACCGCGCCCAGCCGTTTGGCCGTTGCGATCGCCTGCAGGCCCGCGACCCCCGCGCCGATGATCAGGACCCGCGCTGGTGTGATCGTCCCCGCCGCGGTGGTCAGCATCGGGAACATCCGCGGCAGCTTCTCCGCCGCCAGCACGACCGCCTTGTACCCGGCCACCGTCCCCATCGACGACAATGCGTCCATACTTTGTGCCCGGGTCGTCCGCGGCATCAACTCGACCGAGAACGAGGTCACGCCTCGCTCGGCCAGCTCGCGAATGGTTTCGAGCGACCCCAGCGGGCGCTGAAAGCCGACAAGGACCTGTCCGGCACGCAAACGCGGCAGGTCGTCCCGACCGGTCCGGTCGTTCGAGCCGTAGCTCAGCACCTGGACGATCAGGTCGGCCGTCGTGAAGACCTCGGCCCGGGTGGCAGCGATCCGCGCGCCCTTTGCGGTGAAGTCGGCGTCGGGAAAACCGGCCGCGATGCCGGCCCCGGCCTCGATGACGGTCTCGAACCCCGCCTTGGCGAGGTTCGGGATCACGCCCGGCACCAGCGCCACCCGCCGCTCGCCCGGGAACGATTCTCGTGCGACTCCAACAATCATGCGGCTGGCTCCCGGCGGCGATAGGACGCGAGCCCCGCGTGGTGTCGTCCCCTCGTGGTTTGATCTCTTGCCGCCGGGCGGTTTTCGAAGTCCGTCCTGGGATTGTGAGGGAGAGGCTCCTGCCGGGCCTGGAATGCCGGCTCGCCGGGAGGCTCACCTTCTCATTGAGAGCCCTCAGAACAGACTCTCACCACCGCGCAAGGCTCGATACCGCGGCCGCGATCGGGGAAAACACCGGCATCATCTGGACGGACGGGTTCGATCGATCGATCGACCGATCGATCGATCGAGCAATCAATCGATGCCGACCCGTCTGGTTGAACTGGGCTGGGCTCCGAATGGCTCCGAGAAAACCCACGCGTTTGCCCCGGCACCGCACGACCCGCTTGCGCCGGGGCGACGCGTTGAAGCGCCATTCTAACCGCGCCCGGATCAATGTCCACGCGCTGCCGCCGGCTCGCACAATTCGCGCGATCCCGGCAACGACGGCGACGGTCCCGGCGGGACGGCTCGCCCGCCGGGGCCGGCCGAATTCGTCCCCGGTCATTCCTCAGGGCAGCCGCCGCCCGTGCCGCTCGCCTTCATCCGTTCCATCAACTGCTCGGGCGCGACGTCCTCAAGGTGCTCGGCGATCGACCAGACGTGTCCGAACGGGTCGGCTAGCTTTCCGAACCGATCGCCCCAGAACATGTCCCCCAGCGGCATCTGCACCGTCGCCCCCGCCTCGACGGCCCGCGCGAACGCCGCGTTCGCGTCGGTCACGTACAGGAACATCGACACCGGCGGCGCCCCGCCCTGCGGGCCCAGCATCCCGTGCTCGGGGAACTCGTCCGCCAGGAACACCCTCGAATCCCCGAGCTTCAGCTCGGCGTGGCCAATCCGCGGCCGGCTGTCCGGGCCCGGCATCGGCATTCGCGAGATCTCCTCAGCGCCGAAGGCCCGCTTGTAGAACTCGATCGCCTCCGCGGCCCCCTTCACCATCAGGCTCGTCGTGATCGTGTGATACCCCGCCGGAATCGGATGCGGCATGACCAGCTCCCTTCCTCACGCTCGAGGACCGACCCGCCTCGCTCTGTCCGCATGAACAGATCACGCGTCGGGTTCGCAGATTCAAACCTCTTATCGGCCTTATGTCAACGGCTGTACAGTAAAAATAAGAGAAGCCTCTGTTTCCCGCATGGCGGCATGGAGATGTCGCCCCGACCCGCCCCGGCCCGAAACCATCGAGGAGCGACGGCGACGAGCAGGGCATGACGGGACGTTCCCGTGCCGGTTTCGTTCCTGGAACAGGCACTCGCTTTGAGAATCCCCTGCGCCATGCGACAATACCACGCCAGAATTCGTCTCTGTCGCAGGGAAACCGGGCTGGGGAATTCGCCCTGAGAGGGCCGAACCGATCGGCCCAGGGCAACGCCCTGGCTGCCCGGGCCGAAACCCATCCGGAGCCCTGAAAGGGCGATCCAAAGGGGGCCCAATGTATCGCCCTTTCCGGGCTCGTTGAGATGGTTCCGACCGGATCCCAGGGCGTTGCCCTGGGCGGATCTGTCGATGCCCCTTCGGGGCGACGAGCCAGGAGGCCGGTGTCCTTGCGACAGTCTCCAGAATTCAGGTCGTTCCGACGCTCCGGTCGAACGATGGGCCCACCTGTATGAATTGCGGGGTTGAACAGATGAGGATCATGAGGAAAAGCGCGCTGGTCCTCGCTCTCGGACTGCTTGCGGTGTTCACCGGGTTATCCGCAGCACAGGACCCGAGCGAGCGTCCCTCCGCCGGCGACTCGACGGGACTGGCCCTAACCTCGACGGGCGCCGTCCTCACGCCGAAGGAGCAGCCCCTGGCCGGCGTCCGGCGGGTGCTGTTCCTGGGCGACAGCATCACCTACTCGGGCCAGTATGTCGAATACCTGGAAGCCTACCTGCGGACCAGTCAGCCGTCGCTCCGATGCGAGTTCCTCAACCTCGGTTTGCCCAGCGAGACTGTGTCGGGGCTCTCGGAACCGGGTCATGCTGGCGGCGCATTCCCTCGCCCTGACCTCCACGAGCGGTTGGAGCGCGTCCTGGAGCGGACGAGGCCCGACCTGATCGTGGCCTGCTACGGGATGAACGACGGCATCTACTACCCGTTCAGCCCCGCGCGATTCCAGAAGTACCAGGACGGGATAAGGCGGCTGCGCGAGCGAGCGGCGGCGATCGGTGCTCCGGTGTTGCACGTCACCCCACCGGTGTTTGACCCCGAGCCGATCCGGTCGAATACCCTGCCGGCCGGCCTGGCCGAATACCGACAGCCCTACGAGGGGTACGATGACGTGCTCGCGCGTTACGCCGAGTGGCTGCTGGCTCGTCGCGCCGACGGCTGGGATGTCGTCGACGTCCACGGCCCGATGAAGCACTTCCTCACCGAGTCACGCCGGCGCGACCCGCGCTACCGGCTGGCCGACGACGGCGTCCACGCCAACGCCACGGGCCACTGGCTCATGGCCCGCGAGATCCTCAGACACTGGGGCGTCCGGGACCCGGCCCTCGCTGCGGCGGTCAACGGCGAGAAGGTCCTGGCCCGATTCCCGCACGGGCCGGCCGTCCTGAAGCTCGTCCAGCAGAAGCAACGGCTGCTCAAGGATGCCTGGCTGACAGGTACGGGACACAAACGCCCCGGCATGAACCACGGCCTGGCGCTCGACGAGGCCCGGCGTCAGGCCGACCGGCTGGATTCCGACATCCTTGCGTTACTAGATGAGGATAGCAGCCGACTTAACCGCGAAAAGCGCGAAAAGTAAGACAGGCTGATCAATCCCATCGTCGATGGTTTTCACGCCCATTTTCGTGTGATTTCGTGTTTTTCGTGGTTCCACTCTTCGTCCGATCTTCGACGGATCGCCGCCAGGTCGACGGGCTCGTCGTGGTTTCAGGCGCCTCAAGGAAGCGAAGCCGTAATGATGCCGGATTCCACGACGCTCGCGATCCTGGCCGTGATCGGTCTCGCGACGGTCATCCGCTCGGCGCTTGGGTTCGGCGAGGCGCTGGTCGCGGTCCCGCTGCTGGCGCTGGTGATCCCGGTCGAGATGGCTGTCCCGCTGGCCGTGCTGGTCTCGGTGACCGTCGCCGGGATCATCCTGGTGCAGGACTGGCGGCACGTCCATCCCCGCAGCGCCTGGCTGCTGGTGGTGTCGACGATGTTCGGCATTCCGTTCGGCCTGCTGATGTTGACCGCCGTCGCCGAGCCGATCGTCAAGGCGACGCTGGCCGTCGTCATCATCGGCTTCGTCGCGTACCGGATGAAGGGACGCGGCCGGGCCGAGCTGCACGACGACCGGCTGGCGTGGCTGTTCGGCTTCGGCGCCGGCGTGCTGGGGGGCGCCTACGGCATGAACGGGCCGCCGCTGGTCGCCTACGGCACGCTCCGGCGCTGGCCGCCCGAGCGGTTCCGCGCCACGCTCCAGGGCTATTTCCTGCCGGCCAGCCTTGTCAGCATGGCCGGCTACTGGGCGGCTGGCCTGTGGGTGCCCGCCGTGACCCGCTACTACCTCGTCTCGTTGCCGGCGGTCGTCGCGGCGACCGCATTCGGCCGGGTCCTTCACCGACGTATGGACGCACAAAAATTCGTCGCCGCTGTCCATGCCGGGCTGCTCGTTGTTGGGGGCATCCTGCTGGTCCAGTCGGCGTGGGGGACGGGCCGGACGCCCCCGGCTGTGCCGGCGGCCACGACGGGGCGTCGAGCCGATCCCGCCGTCGAGCAATCCAGGCCGTGATCCTGGCCCGTCCACACCACTCCCCCGGGCTCGCTTCCCGTCTCGCTCGGTTTCATGGGATTTTAATTTGTTAGTCGTCAACCTGTATGTCAGAATCGCGCGAACCTGTCGAACGAGCCTCTCCCCTTTCGCCGCGGAGGTCCCCATGCCGATCATGGTGACGTGCCCAGGATGTGGCCGAAAATACGCCGCTTCTGAGAAAAATGCCGGCCGCAGCTTGACGTGCAAGGAGTGCGGCGGGTCGATCGCCGTCCCGGGGCAGACGCAGGCGCAGCCGCAGCCGCAGACGCAGGCCCAGCCCCAGGCTCAAACTCCGCCGGCGGGCGCGGCGCCCATGTTGCGGTTCACGTGCGACCAGTGCGGAAAGCCCCACGCGATCGCCGCCGAGCACGCGGGAAAGAAGACGATCTGCGTGAAGTGCGGCGCCAAGATCCGAATTCCCGGCGCCATCCCCGCACCCGCAACGGCGACGGCCGCGGCGACGACAGCAAGGAAACCGGCGGCCGCCGCGGCGGTATCCGCACCGGCGAAGAATCCCGCGGCTCCGCGAGAATCGCCGGCGGCCGGCCTGGATATCTACGGGCTGGAGGAAGCGCTGGCCGACGCCCCTTTGCATTCACCCGGGGTGCCCGCCGGCGCCTCGGCGTCGGGCGCGTCCAGCGACGAGGATTCCCTGCCGCCTCCCAAGCGGCTGGACTACGCGCCCTTGTCCGAGGCGAAGAAGAAGAAGATCGCCAAGCGCGCCGCCAAGCACGATCGGTTGAAGCCGAGCAGCGCGTCCGTCGGCGTTTCCTTCGGAGCCGTGCTGGCGTTCGCCCTGGTCGGCTGGCGGATCTACCGGGTCGTCCACCGAATCGAGCGCGCGGCCCGGGCGGACGACGTGCAGGTCGCGACCCTGGAGGACTTTGATCCGAAGGTCATCTTCGCGGCCATGGACCGGGAGACCGAGAAGAGGATCGCTGATAAGTCGTCGGCCGAGGCCCGCGACTGGCTCGACACCGCCAGGTATCCGAATCACCAGGTGATGGAGATGTCCCTCGACAACGCGCGCGAGATGGTCGCCGGCTTCTACGAGCGCGGTGCCGAGAAGGTCTATGTCCTCGAACCGGAGCCGACGGCGAGCGCCGTCGTGACGGCCGCGTTCGGGGTGAAGCTTCCCAGCGATGCCGCGAAACGCAAGCAGTGCCTCGAGTGGGCCGCCAGGTACGAGGAGAGCGGCGGGCCCACGCCGGATCAGGGTCAGCGGTATCTAACCATCGAGACCGATTGAGCCTCAGTCAACAGGGCGTCCGATTCGAATCGGCAGGACCAGCCTCCCGGCGAGCCGAGTTCTCCGGCCCGGCCGGCCCCGCGCCCTTCCAGGTACAACAGCGATCAGCGGGTCGATAGGATAGGGGCTGCTCCTGGTGACTTCCCCGGCCCGGAGATCCCCCACTCATGAACCGCCTGCTGATCGCGCTGGTCTGCCTGTTGCCTGGCTCGACCGCATCCGCCGCCGACGCCCGACCCAGCTTCCTGTTCATCGTCGTCGACGACCAGTCGCCGTTCGACCTGAAGGTGTACAACCCCGGCTCTCGCCTGATCTCCCCGAACATCGACCGGCTGGCGCGCGAGGGCATCGTCCTGGACGCCGCCCACCACATGGGCGCCTGGAACGGCGCCGTGTGCACGCCCTCGCGCACCATGATCATGACCGGCCGGTCCGTCTGGCACATCCCCGACCAGTCGAGGCGGGCCCTCGACAACCCCAACACACATAACCCGAAACTTGTGCCACCGGACCTCGCCGGAAACACCCTGGCCGCCGTCTTCCGCCGTGCCGGGTACGAGACGATGCGCACCTGCAAGATCGGCAATAGTTACGAGGCCGCCAACCAGCAATTCGCCGTCCGCAAGGACGCCACCAAACGCGGCGGCACCGACGCGACCGGAAGCGCCTGGCACGCCGACCAGGTGCTCGAGTACCTCTCCGATCGCCAGCAGCGCAACGACGCGGCCCCGTTTTTGATCTACCTCGGCTTCTCCCACCCGCACGACACCCGCGACGGCAAGCCCGAACTGCTCGCCCATTATGGAGCCGTGAACCACTCGGATCGCTCGACTCTGCCGCCATCAAACGAGAAGCAGCCG
>JAKAUH010000405.1 GCA_021818605.1 Planctomycetota bacterium | reverse complement strand
TTCCGATCTGATCCCAGCCGACGTGGACCACCTCGTAATGGTCTTTCTCCGGATCAACGATCGCCTCGCTGGCGATCTCACCCTCGAGGTCTCGTAGCGGGGACGCACTCAGCAAGCTCTGGATCTCCACGGCGATCTTACGACCCGACTGCTCAGCGCCGACCGCGGAAGATTCTGCGCCAGGATCAACGTCCAGGTTGCGATCGCCATACTTGAGTTTCAGCGGGTCGTCAGTAATCGTCCATCCATCGGCCAGGAGAGCCCGGATGACGGCGTCGTGATCGACATTCTTCGCAGGCATCGCTGATTCGTCAACTGCAGGCCCATTCGGGGCTCGGCCGGCTACGCCCCGATTCGAGCCCTGAACGGGAGCGACAGTGCTCGCCACAGCCCATCACCTGTCGTGCCTTCAGGGTTCATTTCAGGGGGTTCGCCTGTTCCCCGGGGCTGATCTGTCTGGCCTCTTCGGGGCGTTTGATGGTGTTGTCAAGCGAGAAGTCTCGGACCTGGTCTTCTCTGCCTCTTTGCTCTCTTTCACTGCATCTCTGGGTGAAACGTCTTCGTCTGCTGGCCGGCGGCCTCAACCATCGCGGGTCGGTTCCGCGTCCGGTTCGCCGCCGTGCACGAAATCGAAGCCGAATCGGCCCTTGATGCACAGGTGACCGTGTGTGACCTCGACGTCCATCGGCGAGGTCACCTTGACGATCCGGTTGTCCTGGACGTGCAGCGACAGCGTGCAACCCACGCCACAGTACGGGCAGATCGTATCGGTCGAGGTCTGCCGCGACTCGTCCCAGGTGCCGGCCTGGCGCATCTCGTACTCGCTGCGAAACATCAACGCCCCCGTCGGGCAGACGCCGATGCAATTGCCGCAGTACACGCACGCGGAATCGGGCAGCGGGATGTCGCCCTCGGTCGAGATCCGGGCATCGAACCCGCGGCCCGCCACCGCGATCGCGAAGGTATTCTGAGCGTCGGTGCCGCATGCCTCGACGCACTTGTAACAGAGGATGCATTTTGAGTAATCGCGCACATACAGGTCGTTATCGACCTTGACCGGCTGGGCGACGGTCTCGGCCGCCGTACCCTCGGGGAGATGATGGTGGCCCGGCTCGCGGGCATCGCGCTCTCCGGCAGGGGTCGGAGTTGCTGGCGACCCGTAACGCTCCGGGCGGGCCTCGTACTGCGCCAGGTACTCCTGCGCCTGCGGGGCCGTGGAGAGATCCACCGACGAGGCAAGGAACTCGAGCACCATCCTGCGCGACAGTCGAACGCGCGGCGAGTCGGTCCGGATCTCCATCCCGGGCTCAACCCGTCGGGAGCAGGCCGGGACCAGCGTCCGCGACCCAGCAAGCTCCACCACGCAGACGCGGCAGACGTTCACCGGGGTGAGGCTCTCGAGATAACAGAGCGTGGGGGTGTCGATTCCCCGCGACCGGCATGCCTCGAGGATGGTCCAGGATGACGATACCTCGACCTTCTGTCCGTCAATGACAACCTCGACCACCGCCGGCTCGGCTTTTGGCGGGGCCGACGGGGGACTGCCGGGACGCGGCGGCGGTCGGAACCAGAGGGAATCGTCGATCATCGGTCAGCCTCCGGCTCAGGGAAGGGGTCGAGCATCACGAGCGCCGACTCGATCGCATTGGACGCCGTCTGGCCCAGCCCGCAGATCGAGGCATCCCTCATCACCTGGCCAATCTCCCTGAGCAAACTCATCTCCTCGGCCCGATCGCCGATCGGCCGGCCCGATCGCAACCGCTGCAACAGCTCCTCCTGCCGCACGGTCCCGACCCGGCAGGGGACGCACTGGCCGCACGACTCGTCGCGGAAGAAGGCCGCGACCCGCACCAGGATATCGCCGAGGTCGACCGACTCGTCGAAGACCATCACCACGCCGGACCCAACGGTCGCCGCGGCCGCGCGGGTCCCCTCGAAGGTGAGGGGCATGTCCAGCTTCTCCGGTCCGACGAACACGCCCGCGGCCCCGCCGAGCAGGATCGCGCGAATATTCTTTCCGCCGGGGACTCCGCCGGCCATCGCGATGAGATCGCCGAGGGTGATGCCGAAATCGACCTCGTAGACGCCCGGCCGCGCGACGTGTCCCGAGACGCAGAAGAGCTTCGGACCGGTCGAGCCCAAGGTCCCGATGCCGGCATACGCCGCGCCCCCCTGCACGAGGATCGGTGGGACGTTCACCAGCGTCTCGACGTTGTTAATCACCGTTGGCCTGCCGAACAGCCCGAACTGGACCGGGAACGGGGGCTTGTTGCGCGGCTCGCCGCGCTTGCCCTCGATCGAGTTGAACAGGGCCGTCTCCTCGCCGCAGATATAGGCGCCCGCGCCGCGGCGCAGCTCGACGTCGAACGAGAAGCCGGCGTTGCGGATGTTCTCACCCAGCCAGCCGGCGGCCCGGGCCGCGTCGATCGCCGCGGCCATCCGCCGGGCCGCGAGCGGGTACTCGCCGCGGATGTAGAGATACCCTCGCTCGCTCACGGTCGCAAAGGCCGCGATCGTCATGCCCTCGAGCACGGCGAATGGATCTCCCTCCATCAGGACGCGGTCCTTGAAGGTGCCGGGCTCGGACTCGTCGGCATTGCAGATCACGTAGCGGGTCCGGTCCGTCGCCCGCGCCACGGCATCCCACTTGCGTCCCGTGGGGAACGCCGCGCCGCCACGGCCCATCAGCTTCGAGGCCATCACCTCGCCGATGACCCCCGCCGGCCCGATCTCGATCGCCCGGTTGAGCGCGGCATAGCCTCCCGAGGCGAGGTAGGCGTCCAGGCTTTCGGGGTCGACTCGTCCGATCCGGCCGAGGAGGCGGAGCGTCGGGCTGCCGGACTGGGGCACGGAAGAGGTCGGGTGGGTGAAACCCACCGGGTCTTCGGGGCTCGCCTCGGTGGGTTTCACCCACCCTACAGAGGCCGACTGCCGCGCCGCCACGATGTCGTCAGCGACCGCGGGCGCAAGGGTGACCGCCTCCGGCGACTCTCCCCCGTTCAGGACCAGGGCGGCCGGCGCTCGTTCGCACAGGCCGAGGCACGGGCTCCGTCGCCACGAGCCGTCAGACTCCGGCCCGAGGCGATGATTCAGCTCGGCACAAAGGGATTCGGCCCCCTTGATCCGACACGCGATGTCGTCGCAGATGTGGGCGACGGCCTCGGGTCGCGGCGAGAGCGAGAAAAGATGATAGAAGGTCACGACACCGTGGGCCTCGGCGGGCGGCACGGTGAGACGGCGGCAGATGTAATCGAGCGCGCCTGGAGGGATCCATCCGAAGCGATCCTGGACGGCGTGCAGAGCGGGCAGCAGCAGGTCGCGGCGGGACCGGGCCTCGTGGCCGCCGACCGCGGAACTGTGCCCCTCCGCCACCAGGTCCCGCGGCCCACCCGCCCAGGCCGAGATCGGCGGTCCCAGGACGGAATCGACGGCGGCCCGCTCGTCGGCTGTCGGCTCGGGGCCATGGAAGCGAAGATCCATTGCGTCAACGCACTCCCAGCCGCTCGACCCGGATCGCGGCGGCCTTGAATTCCGCGGTCCCCGACCTGGGATCCGTGGCATCGATCGTCAGGATATTGGTGGCGACCTCGTCCTGGAAGTGGGGCGTCATGAACGTGAGGCCCGGCCGCAGCCCCTCGTCGATCCTGACGGCCACCTCGATCGCCCCTCGCGGCGACGAGACGCGCACCACCTCGCCTTCGACGACCCCCAGCCGGCTCGCGTCCTCGGGCGAGATGTCCAGGCTCTCGCCACGACGCATCGGCGAGGCATAACCCGAGGTCTGGACGCCCGTGTTGTACTCGTCGAGACGGCGGCCCGTGGTGAGCCGCAGCGGGAACTCGTCGCTCAGGCGCTCGACCGGCGGGTCGTGATCGACCGGTTGGAACGTCACCCTCGGGCCGTTGATCGGCCGTTCCCAGAGCCGGCTATGAAGGAACAGCTCGCCCGGATGGTTCTCGTCGTAGCAGGGCCATTGCAGACCGTGCTCGGCCTCGAGCCGCGCGTAGCTCATCCCCGCGAACGGCGGAGCCAGCGCGCGAACCTCGTCCCAGATACGCTCCGCATCCGGCTCGCCCCAGTCGTGTCCCATCCGTCGCGCGAGGTCAAACAGGATGCGGACGTCGTCCCTGGCCCCGGCGGGCGGTTCGAGGGCCTTCCTCACCCGCTGGACCCGGCGCTCGCTGTTGGTCACCGTCCCATCGGCCTCGCACCAGCCCGCCGCGGCCGGAAGCACCACGTCGGCCAGCTCGGCGGTCGCGGTCAGGAAGATGTCCTGCGCGACCATGAAATCGAGGCTCTCGAGCCGACGCCGCGCCTGGGCCTGGTCCGCCTCCGACTGGAGCGGGTTCTCGCCGAGCACATAGAGGGCCCGAAGCGCGCCGTGCTCCATCTCCTCGAACATCTCGGAGATGTTCCACCCCCGCTCCGCGGGAAGCGAAACGCCCCATTGCCGCTCGAATTTCGCGCGAAACTCGGGAACCTCGACGTGCTGGAAGCCGGGAAAGCGGTCGGGAAGAGCACCCATGTCGCCGCCGCCCTGAACGTTGTTCTGCCCGCGCAGCGGGTTGAGGCCGGACCCGTACCGGCCCACATGACCTGTCAACAGGGCCAGGTTGATCAGGGCGAGGACGTTGTCAACCGCGTTATGGTGCTCGGTGATCCCGAGCGTCCAGCAGATCATCGCCCGGCCGGCGCGTGCGTAGGCGTGCGCCATCTCCCGGATCGTGTCGGCCGGAACACCCGTTTCTCTCTCGGCGTAGGCGAGCGTGTACGGTTCCACCGCCTTTCGGTACGACTCGAATCCCGTCGTGGCCTCTGCGATGAACTCCCGATTCTCCAGCCCCGCGGCAATGATCTCGCGGGCCACGGCATTGGCCAGCGCGATGTCGGAGCCGACATCGAGGCCCAGCCAGGCGTCGGCCCACTGCGCGGAACTTGTGCGCCGCGGGTCGATCGCGTAGAGGCGGGCGCCGTTGTGGATGCCCCTGAGCAGGTGGTGAAAGAAAATCGGGTGCGTCTCTCTTGCGTTCGACCCCCAGAGCAGGATGACCTCGGTTTCCTCCATCTCGCGGTAGGAGCTGGTGCCTCCACCCGCCCCGAACACCGTCGCCAGACCGGCGACACTGGGAGCGTGTCACGTTCGGTTGCAACTGTCGATGTTTTGGCTTCCGAGCACCACCCGAGCGAACTTCTGCGCGATGTAATTCGTCTCGTTCGTGCTCTTGGAGCAGCTAAACATCCCGAAGGCGCGGGCGCCATGCTGATCGACCGTGTCGCGGAGCCCCCGGGCGGCGAGATCGAGCGCCTCGTCCCACCCCGCCGGCCGCAATCGCCCGGCGTCGCGGACCAGGGGCTCCTTCAGCCTGACATATCGCCCTGATTTCGTCTTGAATTTCATTGTCGATCGCCATCGGTTGGAGAGGTTGATCGATCCTGGCAGGATCACGCCGGTATGAAAGTAGGTCGGGCTCTCAGCCTGACTGAGGCCTGGGTGTCAGGCTGAGAGCCTGACCTACTCGGGGAGCTTTCCTGCGAGGGTGATGTCCCTATCATTGTACCCTGAAGGGATTGGGGCTCAAGCGGGCCGCACTTCAGCACTTCAGCGTCTCCTCGCAAAGTCGACTCGCCCCCGTGAGCCGGAGCCGGATCCTTCGGGAGACATCCGGGAGGGCAAGCCTCGATCTCCTCTCAAGAAGGAGTCGTTTCGCCTCGATCCACCACGCGATCGGGGCCGGCGTAGATATTGAATCGGTCGGACCGCACGAAGCCGATCAGCGACAGCCCGTGCTCGCGGGCGAGTTCGACGGCCAGGCTCGACGGCGCGCCGACCGCCGCGAGGATCGGGATGCCGGCGACGGCCGCCTTCTGCACCAGCTCGAAGCTGGCCCGGCCGCTGACGAGCAGGATGGCGTCGTGGAGCGGGAGCTGGCCGGCCAGCAAGGACGCGCCGATCACCTTGTCGAGCGCATTGTGGCGGCCGACGTCCTCACGCACGGCGATCCATTGTCCCTCGGGATCGAACAGCGCCGCGGCGTGCAGGCCGCCGGTGCGGTCGAATACGCCCTGGGCCGAGCGGAGGGTCTCGGGCAGGCGGCGAATCAAATCGGCACGGACGAGCGGCCGGCCGGCGATGGGCGCGGCATCAGGCTTCACCCGGACGGCCTCGAGCGCGGCCTTGCCGCAGACGCCGCAGCTCGACGCCGTGTAGAAGTGCCGCTCCAACCGCGCCAGGTCGACTGATACACCCGGCGCCAGCCCGACCCGCACCACGTTGCCGCGCCCCCACTCCTCGATGTCCGCAACCTGGTCGGCCGACGCGAGGATTCCCTCGGTGAACAAAAACCCGACAGCCAGCTCGCCGTCATGGCCCGGCGTGCGCATTGTGACCGAGATTCCCCGGCGCACGCGGCGGCCGTCCTGGTCGAACGCCAGGCGGATCTCCAGCGGCTCCTCGACCGCCAGATCGTCCGGCCGCTCGGTTGTGCGACCGTGCTCGACACGCCACGTCGGCACCGTTGTCACGGCCTCGCCGATCCGGTTATCGGGCCCATCAGGGCATTGCATCGTTCGATCGTTCAAGGTGGGGACATCCACGGCGTCGGCCGACGCGACCGTAGCGGTCATGCCGGTCGTCCCGGGTTGGGACGATTCCAGGCTCGGGCAAGCTCGACCCATCCGGACCGGCGATCTGGCGGCGCCGGTTCTGTCGCAACGGGCCTTTCCGACCCGCTTCCATCGTACCAGACGGCGCGGTCACAACGAGGCGCCGCCCGCTGATTCCGGCCGGGTCTGCGGAAACCGCGGGCGTCGATGACCGGAGACGACGGGCGGAATCATCGTCCATGCCGTGACCGGCAACCGTTGCGACAGGGGTGATTGCGAGGGAGAATCACAAGGTGCCGGCCTGGACGAACCAGCGCGGCGGGCCGATCGTGAGGGACTGACGACCGCTGCGCC
>JAKAUH010001071.1 GCA_021818605.1 Planctomycetota bacterium | reverse complement strand
CGGGAAACTGGAACGGTTCCTCCGCCAGCGAGGACGGCGAGGATTCGGCGGACGGTGGAGACGGCGCCGGCTCGCGAATGATCGACGCGAAGACGTCGGCCTCGACGCGCAGGTCCTCGGGGCGGAGCGAGGCGACCTCCGGCGGGATGATCGCCGCGATCTCGTCGAGGAACGCCTGCGAGCCGGGATCGCGGGGCTGGGGCCGAGTCGGCGGCGGCGTCTCCGACACGGGCGTGAGCGCCTGGTAGGTCCCGGACTTCAGGGCGGCCACCGAGGGATCGGACGATTCGGCGGGCGCGCTGGATTCCGGGCGGGGGATCAGGAGCTCCGCCTGGCACTTGGGGCACGAGACGACGGATCCGACCTTGGTCGGGACCACGGCCAGGAGCTGATTGCATCGATAGCAGCGGATCTTGAGCCGTTCAACGGTCGGAGCGGGCATGAGCGATCCCTTTCACGCCGGCGGGTTCGTCTGGCCCGTAACCAGGCCGGTCGCGATCGACCCGTTTGCCCGGATGGGGAAACGATGGGGGGTCTCATCCCGGCGGCCCCGCGATCGGCGAATGGCGACGAATACGCCGGGCCTGCCGTTCGTCCATACGGCCGGCGGCTTGACCTGGTCGATGAGGCTGTCACAATAAAGCCTGAAGGGTCAAGGGGACTGCGTCAAGGGGTTGTCCGTCCCTCACGGCCGACTGCCCCGACGACGGCGATCGCGCAATCCCACCGACTTGCCCACACGGATCGCGGCGCGGCCACCAGCGGGAGGGATCACGGTATGAGATCCGATCGTCCATCTCGTCGGGCCGGCGGAATCGTCCCGACGGTCATCGCCCTGCTGGCCACGGTCATGGCCGGCTCCCTGGCCCGCGCCGACCGGGTCATCATGAAGAACGGGCTGGTGTACGTCTGCCAGGGGACGCCCGACAAGGATAACTCGCTGGTCTACATCTGGGACGGGCTCAAGCGGGTGGTGGTCCGCGATTCGAAGATCGAGAGGATGGTGCCGGGGAACGAGTACCGGACGGGCGAGCACTTCCAGTTGATCCAGCCGATCGTCGTTCACGCCGGCGCAATGCCCAAGGAGGTCCTGAGCGTCCAGGCGGGCCCGTGGGACGAGCGGGGCCGGCGGGCGTTCCGCTACCTGGGCTCGCGGCTCAACCGGCCGATCAGCATGGAGCAGGCCATCATCGAGATTGACCCGCACATCGTCCGCTACCGCGGGATCGACGGGTTCTGGGTGGGTGTGGTCGACACGGATCAGATCCCGCATTCGGTGATCATGTCACTGATCGGGCGGGTCGACCAGCAGAACGGTGAGGAGCGCGAGCGCGTCGTGCGGTTCCTCATGGACGCGGCCTGGTATCCCGAGGCCCGCGCGGAGCTCGACCGGCTGATGGCCGACTTTCCCAGGTCCGACCTGAGCGAGCGAGCCGCCGGTGCGAAGACCTTCATCATCCAGGCCGAGGCGACCCGGCGGCGGTCCGAGGTCGACCTGAGACGCCGGGCGCAGCAGCCCCACGAGGTCGCGCGGCTGTTGAAGACCTTCCAGGACAAGGACATCAACACCGAGATCCAGCTCGAGGTCCGCGAGCTCGAGCGGCACGACCAGCAGCAGCAGGCCGCCGACCGCGCCATGGCCGTCGACCTGCGCCGGCTCGCGGCCCGGCTGGCTCCGGCCGTGCGGGGGCCGTGGCCGAAGCCGATGGCCGAGGTCTTGAAGGCGCTCGCCGAGGCGCCCGACGCGGTCCGCGACCGCCTGACCGCCTGGCAGAAGGTCAAGGACGATCCCAGGGTCACCGACGAGCAGCGATTCGCCCTGGCGATGTCGGGGTTCCTCGTCGGCCACGACATGGCAGTCTCCGACCTGAAGGAAGCCGAAGGGCTCTGGCAGGCCCGCGACGCGGCCCACGGTTATCTCGTGGGAGCCGATCCATCCGAGCGAAGCGCACAGGCCGCCCGGCTGGAGAGTGTCGACTGGCCGGCCGTGCCAGGGACGCCTGACCCCGTCCACCGGCTCGAGTTGCTCACCAGGATGGTCCAGCTCATGCCGCCGCCGAATCACGATCCCGAACAGCCCGCGCAGAAGACCACGCGGCACCGCGTGCTCGAGGACGAGAATTCCGTTCCGACCGAGTACGCGGTCTGGCTGCCGCCCGAATATCACCCGCTCCGCAGCTATCCGGCGCTGGTGGTTCTCCACTCCGGACCCGGCCCCTCCGCCGCGATCGACGAGTGGTCCGCCGAGGCCGCCCGGCACGGGTATATCCTGGTCGCACCCGAGTACAACCTGCCCGGCCAGACCCATGACTACCGCTACACCACCAGCGAGCATGCCGCCGTGGAGCTGGCCCTCCGCGACGCGCGGAAGCGCTACGCGATCGACAGCGACCGGGTCTTCGTCGCGGGCCAGCTCACCGGCGGCAACATGGCCTGGGACTACGCCCTGGCGCATCCCGACCTGTTCGCGGGCGTCGTCGTGTTCTCGGGCCTGCCCGCCAAGTACGTGCCGCGCTACTCGTCGCATCACGAGCGCGTTCCGCTGTACTGCGTCCTGGGTGAGCTGGCACCCGCCGCCGGCGAGGTCATCTACAACAACCTGGTCAAGCCGATGATCCTCAAGGCGTGGGACATCACCTATATCGAGTACCAGCGGCGAGGTCTGGAGACCTTTCCCGAGGAGGTTCCCCGGGCGTTCGACTGGATGGACCGCCATCACCGCGACCCGGCACCCAGGTCGTTCAAGGTCGTGTCGGCCCGGCCGTCGGACAACCGGTTCTACGGCGTCGTCGTCAATGAGTTCTCCGCGGGGCGTACCACCGCGCCCGAGGCCGTCGATGTGTTCGGCAAGAACCTCAACCCCGCCGAGATCACGATGGGCTCGAGCCACCTGAGCAACCTCATCAAGCTCGACGTCAGGGGAGTCCGGAGCCTCGACCTCTGGATGAGCCCGAAACTGATCGACTTCAAACGGAGGCCCGAGATCCGGATTAACCGGCGGTCGTATCCGCCGGGGCGGCGGCTGACGATCAAGCTGGACCTCGAGTCGCTGCTCGACGACGTCCGCGTCCGAGGCGACCGGCAGCAGATCTACTGGCACCGGATCACTATCAATTTTCGTTGATGCCAAACCGGTCAGACAGGAAAGGAAGTCGGGCGTTTCTGCCCGACGGGGGTTGAGCGGCGGTCAGGCCGGAGAACCCGACCTACTTATGGAGTACCCGGTGGCCGATCCCGAGACACCCGACTGGGTCCGCGACGCGATCTTCTACCAGATCTTCCCCGACCGATTCGCCCGCAGCGTCTCGGTCCCGAAACCGCGCCACCTGGATGAGTGGGGCTCGCCGCCAAGCTATCACGGCTACCAGGGCGGTGACCTGATCGGAGTCGTCGAGCACCTCGACGACCTGGTCGACCTGGGGATTACCGCCGTGTACTTCACGCCGATCTTCCAGTCGGCGTCGAATCACCGCTATCACACCCACGACTACGAGAAGGTCGACCCGATGCTGGGCGGCACGCCGGCCCTGCGGCGTCTGATCGACGAGGCGCATGCCCGCGGCATCCGGGTCGTGCTCGACGGCGTGTTCAACCATGCCAGCCGCGGCTTCTTCCAGTTCCACGACATCCTCGAAAACGGGCCCGATTCGGCGTACCTCGACTGGTTCACCGTCAACGAGTTCCCGCTCAACGCCTACGACGCCGAGAAGGCCCCCAACTACACGGCCTGGTGGGGCCTGCCCGCCCTGCCGAAGTTCAACACCGACACCCCCGAGGTCCGCGAGTTCCTCTGGGGGATCGGCCGGAAGTGGGTCGAGTTCGGCATCGACGGCTGGCGGCTGGACGTACCCAACGAGATCGACGACGACTTCTGGCGCGAGTTCCGCCGCCGCGTCCGCGCGGTGAACCCCGAGGCGTACATAGTCGGCGAGGTCTGGTCCGACGCGCCCCGATGGCTTCAGGGGGATATGTGGGACGCCGTGATGAACTACCAGTTCACCCGGGCGTGCATCGCCTTCTTCATCGGCGACTCGGTGAACCTCAAGGAGCTGTCGCGGACGAGCCTGCATCCCGCTGGCCCTCCCGGCGCCGAGGCATTCCGCAAGGCGATCGAACGTTTGATGGGACTCTACCACCCCAATGTGACCGCCGTGATGCTCAACCTGCTCGGCAGTCACGACATGGCGAGGTTCCTGACGCTGGCTAGCGGCGATGTCTCGGCCCTGCGGCTGGCGACCCTCTTCCAGATGACCTATCCCGGCGCGCCGTCGATCTACTACGGCGATGAGGTCGGTCTTTCCGGCGGTCACGACCCGGCCAACCGCGGGGCGTTTCCGTGGCATCGTCCCGAGACCTGGAACATGGATCTTCTGCACGAATTCCAGCGTCTCATCGCGTTGCGCCGATCACGGCCGTCGCTGCGTCGCGGCTCATTCCGCTTCCTTTATGCCAGCGGCGACGTGATCGCCTATGCCCGCCCTTGGGGCGACGAGACGAGCCTCGTCGCGATCAATGTCGCAAAATCGCGGCGACGGCTGGACATCGCGGTCGAGGGGGTGCTGTCCGAGGACGCCGTGCTGGAACGAGCCTGGTCGCATCAGACGGCCCGCGTCGAGCGGGGGATGCTGCGAGATATCGAGCTGGAGTCGCGGTCGGGCGTCGTGCTGACGACGCCCGCCACGTCTCGGTCATGAACGCGTTTCGCACACCGCCGGCCTGGCAGCTTCCCGAGGGCGTGGACGCCCCGCTCTGGCAATACACGCACACGCCGCGGCTGGCGGCCGAGGAAGACGCCTATTTCTCGGACCATCCCCTGTTCCGCGAGGACGCTCGCCTCCTGGACGAGCACTTCACCACGCCGGGGCGGCTCGTCGACCTGGGCTGCGGCGCCGGGCGGCACGCGCTGCGGTTCGCCGCGCGCGGCTTCACGGTCGCGGCCGTGGATCTGTCGCATCCGATGCTGGAAATCGTCGGACGCAAGGCCGCGACCGAGGGTTCCGACCTGCTCCGCGTCGAGGCCAACCTCTGCCGCTTGACGTGTTTCCCCGACGGCGGGTTCGAATATGCGCTGTCGATGTTCAGCACGCTGGGGATGATCCGCGGAGCGGGAGCGAGAGGGCGGGCGCTGGCGGAGTTCGCCCGGATCCTCCGGCCCGGCGGACGGCTGGCCCTGCACGCCCACAACATCTGGTTGAACCTTCGCGATCGCCAGGGCCGGACCTGGCTGATGCAGCATGCGGTTCGCACCCTGCTGCGTCGCGACGAGCTGGGCGAGCGCCGGATGAACTATCGCGGGATTCCCGGCATGCGCGTGCACCTGTATCGCTGGGGCGAGCTGAGGCGATCGCTGCACCGCGCGGGCTTCCGGATCGACGAGGTCATCCCGCTCGACGAGGTCACCGCTGAGCCGATCCAACGGCCGGGGTTCCTGCACGGCCTGCGCGCCGGTGGTTGGATCGTGTTTGCCACGCGGATTTGAGCTATCCTCGAGGGGCTGCACAGGACCCTGGAGCTCGTCGACATGCTCTACGATCGGGAGATTGACGGAATTCCGCCTTCGGGGACGATGGCGCCGTATCGACCGTCGCGTCCCTGGCCCTGGGCGCTGGCCAGGGCGCACCTGCGTCTGGCGTTCCTCCTGGTTGGCATTGTCGGAGGCCTGCTGGCGATCAACTCGCTGCATACTGCGTACAGGTCCGCGGCCCGACAGCCCCTCTGCCTCAACAACCTCAAGCAGATCGCGCTGGCCCTGCACCAGTACCACGAAGTCTACGGGTCGTATCCTCCGCGTTACATCGCCGACTCGGCAGGACGGCCCATCCATGGCTGGCGCGTGCTGCTCCTGCCCTTTCTCGAGCGGGAGGCGCTCTACCGAGAGTATGATTTCCGGGAACCCTGGGACGGACCGAAGAACATCAAGCTCCTCGCCCGAATGCCGTATCTGTTTGCCTGCCCGAGCGACCAGCGAAGGCGCGAGGGCCGCACGAACTACGTGGCCATCGGCGGGCCGGGGACGATGTTCCCGGGTGCGAGCACGGTCAAGAACTCCGAGGTCACCGACGGCCTCGCGAACACGCTGACAGTCGTCGAGACCACGACCCTCGACGTGCCCTGGACGGCGCCGGTCGATCTCGACGTTCGCACGATGAGCATGCGGATCAACGATCCCGACAGGCCAGGCATCTCCAGCGAGCATCCGGGGGGTGCCAGTGTGGCCCTCGGCGACGGCAACGTGACGACCTTGAAAGACACCCAGCCGGCGAAGCAGTTGCGGACGTACACGACCATCCGCGCCGGCGACTGGAACCCGGACGACGGCCGCTCGCAATCGCTTTGACCCTGGAGGAGACCCAGATGGATCGACGCAGCTTCTTGCACCTCGGGATCGCCGGGGCCTTGTTGGTCCTCGGCGGCGGTTCGGCCTCGGCCCAGTCGGAGCCGACGGTCATCCGCGTGGACGCCTCGGCGCCGTCGCGACCGTTCCCGCACTTCTGGGAGCAGGTGTTCGGCTCGGGGCGAGCGAACATCACGCTCCGCGAGAGCTGGCGGAAGGACCTGCGCGCGGTCCAGGGAGTCACCGACCTCCGCTACGTCCGGTTCCACGGCATCTTCGGCGACGAGAATGGCGTCTACCGCGAAGATAAGGATGGCAAGCCGATCTATAACTGGTCGTACGTGGATCAGATCTACGACGGCGTCCTGGACCTGGGCGCGCGGCCGTTCATCGAGCTGAGCTTCATGCCCTCGGCGCTGGCCTCATCGCAGAAGCCGCATCCGTTCTGGTACAAACCGCTGCCGAATCCCCCGAGGTCGTACGAAAAGTGGGGGAACCTGGTCGGCGCCTTCACGCGGCACCTGGTCGAGCGCTACGGGGCCGACGAGGTCCGGCAGTGGTACTTTGAGGTCTGGAACGAGCCGAACATCGACTTCTGGTCGGGCAAGCCGGCGCAGTCGACGTATTTCGA
>JAKAUH010001187.1 GCA_021818605.1 Planctomycetota bacterium | reverse complement strand
GGTCCGAAGACACCGGCTCCGCCAGGGACAGAGGCCGGAGTCGGGCATTCTTGCCCGACGGGGCCTGAGCGTCGGGCCAGAATGCCTGACCGAGTTGAGGATCTTTCCTGCCGCTGTAATACGTGAAGCGCTTTCCTGTCGCGGCGATCGAAGGGTGTTCGTGGCGGGTAGCGTAAGCCGGATTCTGTCGATGGCCCGGCGGGTCGCTGGTGCGGCTCGCCCGGCCACGGATGATCATTTATCTGGGACGCCGGTTGCCCGGCGCCTCGAGCGACCTACCCGGGAGTCGTAACGGATCGGGCCGATCCGTGGGCGGTGGTCTTCCCGACGGAACGGCTGTTGGGCCGCACCGCCGGGCGTTCCGTTCCGCCCTGCCCCCCTATTTGGTCTTGCTCCCGATGGGGTTTACCGAGCCAGGCCGGTCACCCGGCCTGCTGGTGAGCTCTTACCTCACCGTTTCACCCTTACCTCGCCCGCTGCACCGAGGCGCCCCGGCCGAGGCGGTCTATTTTCTGTGGCACTTTCCCTATTTGGTCCCATCTGCCCCCAGCCCGACGGCCGAAGACAGACAAAACCGCACGGTGGGCGTTACCCACCATCGCGCCCTGTGGAGTCCGGACTTTCCTCCGCGGCAAGTCCCCCGGCGGAAGCCTCACGGTCGGTCGGCCCGTCAATCGGTGGACTGACTGATTGGCCGTCCAACCCCGGGGCTTCCGCCCGGGCGCCACGGCGATCATCGCACCCGCCACGAACCCTGATTCACTATACGAGCGAAGGTTCGCGCGGACAACCGGAATGAACGGACGCCGCGGCGAACGGATGGGCCTGCTTGACGGTCCTCCGGCTTCCGTTTTACGATTGTCCTTCGTCCCGGGAAGACCCGGGTCCTCCGCGGGTCGGTGCGTTCGCCCACCGGATTGATGCGTGCCCTCGTCGCTCCGATCATCCGACAGGATGGGAGGTTCGGCGTGAGGGTCGTCGTCGCGGTGGTCCTCGCGACCGATGGCTCGCGAGCTCGGCCCAGTGAGGGTTTCTCCATGCGGGTTCTTCCTGTCCTGCGCCGGTGGCTCTCGGGCACGATGCTGCTCGCCATTGTGGTGTCGGCTGCCGGCTGGGAGCCGTCGAGCGATGCCCTCGGCGATGAGAAGGCGGCTCGCGTGGGCGGCGCTGGCGCCGGCGCCGGCGTCGAGGCGAAGAATCGCGCCGTCGGCTATCTGCGGGACGTTCGCCCGATCCTGGCGCAGCATTGCTTCCAGTGCCACGGCCCCGACGAGGTGACGCGGAAGGGGAAGCTCCGGCTCGACCTGAAGGACGAGGCACTCGCCCGGCGCCCGGGCAAGCCCGCGATCGCGCCGGGGGACCTGAAGGGCTCGCTCGCCTGGGAGCGGATCAACTCCGTCGACGAGGACGAGCGGATGCCGCCGAAAGGAAAGGCGGAGCCGCTCACGCCTCGGCAGGTTGCGACGCTCAGGGCGTGGATCGAGCAGGGAGCCCGGTGGGAGGATCACTGGTCGTTCCAGCCGCCGAGCAAGCCGGCGATCCCGGCTGTTACCGACAATCGCTGGGTGCGCGACCCGCTCGATGCCTTCGTCCTCTCGCGGCTGGAGCGAGAACACCTGAAGCCCGAGGCCGAGGCGACCCGCGAGGCGTGGCTCCGCCGTGTCAGCTTCGACCTCACCGGCCTGCCGCCGACTCCCGGCGAGCTCGACGCGTTCCTCAAGGACCGCCGCGCTGATGCCTACGAGACGCAGGTCGACCGCCTGCTGAAGTCGCCGCGATACGGCGAGCGCCAGGCCCAGGAGTGGCTCGACCTCGCCCGCTACGCCGACACCAGCGGCTACCAGAACGACTTCCACCGCGAGATCTGGAAATGGCGCGAGTGGGTCGTCAACGCCTACAACGCCAACATGCCCTTCGATCGGTTCGCGGTCGAGCAGCTCGCCGGGGACCTCTTGCCCGATGCGACGCTGGCGCAGAAGGTCGCCACCGGGTTCAACCGCAATCACCCGACCAACAGCGAGGCGGGCGAGGAGGAGGACGAATATCGCTCCGCGTACGTGATCGACCGCGTCAACACGACGGCCACGGCCTTCATGGGCCTGACGCTCGCCTGCGCCCAGTGCCACGACCACAAGTATGATCCGTTCACCCAGCGGGATTACTATTCCTTCTACGCATTCTTCAACAACATCGAGGAGCGCGACAACGATCTCGCGGGCCGGCGGTCGACGATGCCCGTCCCCAGCCCCGACCAGGCGCCGCGGCTCGCCGACCTCAAGGCCCGGATCGATGCGCTGAAGGCGCGGCTCGAGCGGGACGATTCCCTGATGGACAGGGCCCAGCGCGCGTGGGAGCGCGCTGCGCTCGCCCGGCTCGGCCCGCCGATCGAGTGGACGACACCCCCGCTGGCGGGGCTGATCTCGCGCGGCGGTTCGCAGTTGAAGCCGCTGGCGGACGGCTCGATCCTGTCCACCGGCCCCGCGCCGGTGAAGGATACGTATGACATCATGGTTCTGCCGGGCAAGAAGCGGATCAACGCGCTGCGGCTGGAGGTCCTGCCGGACGACTCGATGCCCCAGAAAGCGCTCGGCCGCGCGTCCGACGGCCGCTTCGTCCTCTCGGCGATCGAGATCCGCAACACGACGGTTTCCGAGAGCCAGGAGCCGCCGCTGGTCTACATCGCGCGCGCCGAGGCCGACATCAACCAGAAGCCCAGGGAAGACTTCATCCCATTCGACATGATCCCGGGCCCGATCGAGTCGGCGATCGTCGTCGAGCCCGTGGGCAGCCCGGGGTCCGGGGGCGGCTTCGGCTGGAGCATCGTCGACGACGAGCGCAAACGGCCCCACGAGGCGATTTTTCTCCCGCTCGAGCCTCTGGAGACGAACGAGGCATCGGTGCTGCGCGTCTCGCTGCACCAGGGGTCGCCGATGAAGTTCAGGAGCCTCATCGGCCGCTTCCGGATCAGCTACACCCAGGACGACCGGATCCGCGAGCGGATGCTGCCCGCTCAGGCGAAATTGTGGAGCTCGATCGGTCCGTTCCCGGCGCCTGACGTGGCGACCGCGTACAAAACGGTCTTCGAGCCGGAGAAGGACATCCAGGACGAGCCGCTGGACCTGAAGAAGAGCTACACGAAGGTCGTGCTCCCGCCGCCGCCTCCCAACCAGCCCGGCGCCGCGAAGCTGGCTGGCGACAAGGAGCCGGCCAGGAAGGGCACCGGCGAGGCGAAGAAGGACCCCAAGGCCGCGGGCCAGGGGCAGGGGACCACGGACAAGGACGCCAAGCCGGCGAAACCCGGTCCCGAGGCGAAGAAGGACGCAAAGCCCGAGGCGCCGAAGTCGGAGGCCACGGAACCGGCCAAGGCCGCGGCGCCGAAGCCCAGGCCCGAGAAGATCACCTGGGCCGAGCAGCGCGTCTGGCGCGACGGTACTCCGGCTCCGCTCGGTGGCGCGAACGTCGCCTATTACCTCACCCGCAAGGTCGTCTCGACGCGCCCGCGCACGGCGACCGTGCAGATCGCCGGCCCGGCCGGCTTCCGGATGTGGATCAACGGCGAGCTGGCGCAGACCTCGGCCCCGCCGCCGCCCGCGGCTCCCGCCAGCGGAGCCGCCGGCCCGGCCGGCGCGCCGAAGGCCGCGAAGGCCGGGGACGACAAGGACGAGCCGCCCCTCCCCGAGATCGACGACGAGACGCTCGACGGGATGAAGGGCCGCGGGCGAGGCATGCCCGAGAAGACGTTCCGCATCGGTCTTCGCCAGGGCGAGAACGAGATCGTCGTGAAGGCCGTTTTCGGCGGAGGTGGCGGCGCGGGGCCTGGCGGTCCTCGCGGCGGAGGCGGCTTCACCTTCACTCTCACGCCGGAGGGGGACGACGTCCTGACCCACGAGGTCGCGACGGCCCTGCGCCTCAGGGCCCGCGATGGTGCCGTGAGCGCGGCCGCCGGGGCGGTCGCGGCGGCGTTGATCGTGGACGCGCCGCCGTCGGAAAAGGCCACGCCAGCCACTTCAACTCCCGAGGACACCGCGAAGCCGGGCGACCCGGCGCAGGTCAGCCTCGTCGGCGAGAAGTCGGCCCCGGCGTCGTCACCCGAGGAGGAGAACCGGCTCTCGCCTTCGGAGCGGCGAATCCAGGTGCTGCGCGAATACTACCGGTCGCACATCGACCCCATCGGGCACATCGTCGCCGACGAGCTGGCCAGGCTCAAGGATGAGGAGCTCGTCGTCAAGCGGCGGCTGCCGCAGACCCTGGTCCTGGAGGAGCGGAAGAAGCCGCGGCAGGCGTACATCTTCAGGCGCGGCGTCTACAAGAACCGGGGCGAGAACGTCAGCCCCGCGGCTCCGGCGGTCCTGCCGCCGATGGCCCGCGGTGCGCCGCGCAACCGGCTGGGACTGGCGGAATGGCTCGTCTCTGGCCGGCATCCGCTGACGTCGCGCGTGCTGGTCAACCGCGTCTGGAAGCAGTATTTCGGGGCCGGTCTGGTGCGGACGGCCGAGGACTTCGGCACCCGCGGTGAGCTCCCGACGCACCCCGAGCTGCTCGATTATCTCGCCACCGAGCTGGTCGACGGCAAGTGGGACCTGAAGAACCTCCACCGGCGGATCGTGCTCTCGGCGACCTATCGCCAGGCGTCGACCACGACGAAGGAAAAGCGCGACCGGGACCCCGAGAACCGCCTGCTTGCCCGCGGCCCGCGGCTCCGGCTGTCGGCAGAGATGGTCCGGGACAACGCCCTGGCCGTCTCGGGGCTGTTGTTCGAGAAGATCGGCGGCCCGAGCGTCCGGCCGCCGCAGCCCGCCAACGTCAGCAAGACCGCTGCTGGCGCCATACCCGACGCCTATCGCCGCGACCGAGGCGAGAAGCAGTATCGCCGGGCGCTTTATGTCTACTGGAAGCGCGAGTCGCCCTATCCGTCGATGGTGAATTTCGACGCCGTGAAGCGCGATAGCTGCACGGTGGCGCGCCCCGACACGACCACCCCCTTGCAGGCGCTGACGCTGCTGAATGACCCGGTGTATGTCGAATGCGCCAGGATGCTCGGCCAGCGGATGATCCGCGACCGCGAGGCCGTCCGCCGCGCCCGCGACCTGAAGAAGCCCGAGGAGGACGCGAGGCGCCTGGCCCATGGGTTCCGCCTCTGCACGTCGCGCCCGCCGACCGAGCCGGAATTGCAGGTCCTCCGCAAGCTCCTCGACGACCAGCGCGCCCACTTCAAGGGCCACGTCGAGGAGGCAAAAAAGCTCCTCGCCGTGGGCGACGCCCGGGTGGATGAGGCCCTCGACCCCGCCGAGGCCGCCGCGTGGGCGTGCGTTGCCAGCGCGCTATTGAATCTCGACGCCACGATCCACCGATAGACCCTCCACCGCGACAGGACGAGGCCATGAACGAAGCTCCTCGCGAATCCCGGGACGTTCTCGCGGCCGATTTGACGCGGCGCGCCTTCCTCGGCGCGGGCGGGCTGGGGCTGGGCTCGATCGCGCTCTCGAGCCTGATGGCCCGGCACGGCCTGGCCGCCGCCGGCGCTGGTGGCGACACGCCGGCCTACAAGATCGCCGGCGCGACGGCGAAGCGCGTCATCCTGATCTTCGCGTCCGGCGGGTTGTCGCAGCACGACCTCTTTGACGAGAAACCGCTCTTGAACAAACGCCGCGGCGAGGAGCTGCCGGACTCGGTGCGACGGGGTCAGCGGCTCACCGGCGTGACCGAGAAGCAGGGCGCGCTGCCGGTGGTCGGATCGTGCTTCACGTTCAAGTCATTCGGCAAGAGCGGCCTGCGCCTCTCGGAGCTGTTCCGCGAGATGGGCGCGTTCGCCGACGATATCTGCCTGGTGCGGTCGATGCAGACCGACCACGTCCTGCACGAGGCCGCGATGTCGATCATGTTCACCGGCTCGACGCAGCTCGGCCGGCCCTCGTGGGGCTCGTGGGCGACCTATGCGCTTGGCAGCGAGAACCAGGACCTCCCCGAGTTCGTGGTGATGCTCTCGGGCCAGCGCGACGGCGGCTCGCCGTCGCACCCGCGCATGTGGCACAGTGGCTATCTGCCGGGAAGCCACCAGGGCTGCGCCTTCCGCGGCGGCAAGGAGCCGGTCTTCTTCATCGCCAATCCCCAGGGGATCGACGCCGGGACGCGGCGGCGGATCCTCGACGCCGTCAGGGCGCTGAACGAGCGCGAGGCCGCGACCAGCGGCGATCCCGAGGTCACCGCCCGGATCCACGCCTACGAGATGGCGGCGCGGATGCAGACCAGCGTCCCCGAGCTGGCGGACCTCTCGAAGGAGCCGGCCGACGTGCTCGAGCAGTACGGCGCCGAGCCGGGCAAGGAGAGCTTCGCGAACAACTGCCTGCTGGCCCGCCGCCTGGCCGAGCGCGGCGTCCGGTTCATCCAGCTCATGGATAGCGGCTGGGACCATCATTACAACATTCCCGTCATCCTCAGGAAGAAGATGGAGGAAGTGGACAAACCGATCGCGGCGCTGCTGGCCGACCTCAAGCTGAGCGGGCTGCTGGAGGACACGGTGGTGATCTTCTGCGGCGAGTTCGGCCGAACCAGCTACTGCGAGGGCCCGATGGCCTTCGACAGCTACGGCCGCGACCACCACCAGCTCTGCGGCGGCCTGATGCTGGTCGGCGGCGGCTTTCGCGGCGGTTTTGCTCATGGCGAGACCGACGAGTGGGGCTGGGACGTCTTGAAGGACCCGGTCCACGTCCATGACGTCCAGGCGACCGTGCTCCACGCCCTGGGCCTCGACCACCTCCGCCTCGTCACCCGCTACCAGGGCCGCGACTTCCGGCTGACAGATGTGGGCGGGAACGTGGTGAAGGCGCTGCTTTCGTAGATGGGATGCTCAGGCGAACCGGCGACGTGAGTCGCCGGGTACTGCGAGCCAGAGGCAGTAAGCCGCCCCAAAGAGAAAGCACCCGGCGACTCACGTCGCCGGTTCGCCCTGGGCTTTCCATCATCGGTTCGCC
>JAKAUH010000489.1 GCA_021818605.1 Planctomycetota bacterium | reverse complement strand
TATGATCCCCGCTCGTCTGACTCTTAATCAGCGGGTTGTAGGTTCGAGTCCTACGGGGGGCACTCACGACAGCATCCCGCAGCGGCCGGCTGGATGTCCCGTCGAGGCGGCACATTCCCTCAGCGGCTCCCAATCCAACTCAGTCCATGAGCCGGGGGGTCAATAATCCCGTGATACGAACGGCAACGGGGCCTCGGCACCCGGCCGGACGACTCGCGGCTCCGCGAGTGGCCCCGACCCCGGCTGCTTCAGCCGATCCGGATGCCTGAACTGCTGGCGGCAGGTCTCCACGGGGATGCCCGCATGGATTCTATCCGGGTTAGATACGGCGATCTTGGTCGGGTGTACGGTCGACTGTCGAGGACGGAGGACTTTGTCTTTTGCCCCGCCGACATCGATTCTTGCAACTGGTCGGTCGACTCGAAATCGTGCGAGTTCTTCCTCGCGGATCAGGCGGCGCCCACTCCGTTCCCGGATCTCCGGCGAGCGATCGGAGGTAAGTCTGACATCTCCTGGACGGTCGCGAGGGGATCCTGGGGATTCTCATGATCGCGCTCGACCCGGCGGAAAGCCCGAGGGTGCTCGATCAGGGATTCGGGACCATCCTGGAAGGACACCTCACCGCCTATCCGTTCGCATGTCGAGATTTCCTCGGCCGTTCCCACCTGCAATTCAGCGTCGAGGAGCCGGATCAGAACGCCTGCCGCCCGATTGACGGGGCGTTCTGGCGACTCTTCCTCCGGGCACTGGACGACCGGGAGGATTTCGAAGTTCAGGTCAACGCCCCCCTGCGTGAGGACAACATCGAGCGGTGGGTCGACCGGGAATCTGGCTGCAAGTTCGGGCACATCTATCGCGACGAGTCGCTGGAACCGGAAAGATTGCCTCCCCAGGCCGGTCATCGCATTGAGGGCTCGGTTTCATACTCCCTTCAGGATCTCCCGAATCCGCCGCCCGACCACGACGTCGTCTCCAGGCTCCATCATCCAGACGCCGACCACCAGCGGATTTCGTGACCTGGGACCGACCTCGATGCTCGGCTTCCCCTCGCGCAGCCGCTGGACCATCTCGGCCGCGGTGACGCCGTGCGCCTGCGTGTTCCAGCGGATGTGGAGGTGCGGGACCGCGTTGGCGATCGACGGCACCACCACCTTCGTCTTCACATCCGGAAACTCCTTCAAAGCATCGGTGATCCGCTGGCAGCGGTCCTCCCACTCCTTCCACACGGCGGCGTGGTCCTCATTGAGGTAGGATTCGAGCGCCACGAGCAGGCCGATCATCTCCTCCTTGTTGACCTTGTTGCTGCGGCAGAGCGTGTCGCCGTACGGGACGTGGTGAAGCTTCGCCGCGTCGATCAGGTCCTTGCGGCCAAGCAGCAGGCCCGACGACTGCGGTCCGCGCAGACCCTTTCCGCCCGAGAAGGCCACCAGGTCGAACCCCAGCTTCGTGTACCGCCAGAGGTTCTCGACCGGCGGAACATCGGCCGCGGCGTCGATGAGCGTGGGGATCCTGTGCTTCCGCGCGATCGCCACGAACTCCTCGTGATGAACCTGTCCCTTCGGGTCGGCGAAGTTGAGGAAGAACATCATGGCCGTCCGATCGTTGATGGCGGCCTCCATCTCGTCGCGGGTGACGACCTCTATGAGCTTGACGCCGGCGTTGCGGATCGCGTGATCGTAGCCGACCCGGTGCGTCTTCTGGACGATCACCTCGTTCTTCATCCCGGTGGTGTCGGGGAGCCGGCGGATGAGTTCGGGATCTCTACCGGCGACACAGGCAGCCGTCGCGAGCGAGAGCGCCGAGGCACAGCCGGCGGTCACCATCGCGGCTGGGCAGTGCAGCAGCTCGGCGATCCGCGCACCGACGGTGTCGCGCAGCTCCTCAAGCTTGACGTACTGCCGCGAGGCGACCTGCATGGCGGCCACGGCCTCGGGCCGCATCAGCGAGCCCGTCAGCGCGGTGAAGGTTCCGGCGGCGTTGATGAACGTGCGGACCTTGAGCTCGCCGATCACGTCGCGCGCGGGCGGCGCATCCGAAGCCGCCGGCGCCTCCGCGTCCTCAGCCACGGCCTGGCCCCCCAGCATCTGGAGGGCCGGGACACCGGCCATCGCCCCGAAAATGGCCTGCCGCCTCGTCGTCTTGCGATTCATCGGGCACCTCCCGGAATGTGGGCTGTTATCGAGTTCGTTGGTGAGGCGGGTCGAGCGGCGATGTCCTGCTGGTCTACGGCCCGCGCCGCGACGGCGAGGCCCGGCCGGCTGGATCGACCGCGGCGGGCCTCAGATCGCCGAGCGGCTGACGGCCCAGCGCACCGCTGGAGAGCCGGTTGCCGTCCCAGCGCGGGCTGCCGGTCGCCCGATAGTTCCTCGGCAGCGTGACCCAGTCGGGGCGAGACAGGCCGTTCAGCTCGTAGACGACCTTGCCCTTGCGGAGGGTCATCTCGCAGCGGAGCCGCTTCTTGCCGCGGAGCCGGGCGCCGTAGACGTCCATGAAACCAAATTCACCCTGCTCCAGGCGCAGAACGGCCACGTCGGCTGGCGCACCGACCGACAGGTGGCCGATCTGCTCCTGCCGGATCTCGCGGGCGGGGTTCCACGTCGAGCACTGGATCAGGCGGTCGAGCGGCATGCCGAGCGCGAGGAACTTGTTCATGACGCTCAGCATATCCTTGACGCTCGTGTTGATGTCGGCCGCGTGGAGGTCGGTCGAGATCGAGTCGGGCCAGAACCCCTCCTGGATGATCGGGACGGCCACGCGCCAGGTGAAGCTGCCTGCGCCGTGGCCGACGTCGAAGATCACGCCCCGCTCACGCCCGATCCTGAGCGCGGGATTGGCATGGCCCGTCGGATCGAGCTCGCCCCGCAAGCCCGAGTAAACATGCGTGTAAATGTCGCCGGGCCGGAGCTTGACGGTCAGCAGCTCGGCCAGGGACTTCTCGGGATAGGCGCGGCCGAAGTCGACCATCACCGGGATGCCGGCCTTCGTGCCGGCGGCGACGGCGCGGTCAACAGCCGTGAAATCGCGGCCCATGTAGTGCGCCGTCTTGATCCCGACGATCAGCCCCTTGTGCCGAAGCGCCATCTCCGCGGCCGGCTCGGGCTGCATGTCGTCGATGTCCTGCTCGTAGCGAGACCCACGCATGCCGTGGCCGACGATATTCAGGAACGCCAGGACGCGCGTCCGGGAGCGGTCGATCACCAGCCGCTTGAAGTCGTCGAAGTTGCGCCACCCGGCACAGCCGGCATCGGCCACGGTCGTCACCCCGGCGCGGAAGGTGAACCCGTCGGGATAGACGCTGTTGTCCCCGGCGTAGGACCGACGCTCGCCCGTGCCGGCGAAGACGTGCACGTGGATGTCGACCAGACCCGGCGTGACATAAAGGCCGCTCACGTCGATCGTCTTGAACGCCTGCGCCGGGTCGATCCGCTCGGCGACCTCGGCGACCTTGCCGGTACGAATCGCCAGGTCCCGCACCACGTTGATCCCATTGCGCGGGTCGATCAGATGGCCGCCGCGAAGCAGCAGGTCATATCGGGGCGTCGGCGCTGGACCCGTCCGCGGTTGCTGCTGCTGCCCGGCGGCCCCGCCCGCCAGCGAGAGGAACAGAAGGGCATGAAGCCACGTCTTCATGTCGGACCTCGTTACGGCGTGCGGAGGGTGAGGATCATCCATCCTGGTGGGAGGGCAAGGCCGTGAGACACGCGACCGGCCGAGACGCGACTGGATGTTATCTTGTGGTGCGCCACCAGCGTTGTCGAGCCACAACCCCCCCTCCCGATTCAGAAAGCCGGAGAAGGCCGAGGCGCGACGGCCAAACGACGGGCCGCCGCGCCTCGATAATGGACGTGAGCAGGATCTGCGGCCGATGCGCCCCGCCGCCCCGTGGAATCCGGCCGATCGGACTGTTAGACTCTGGGCCGTTCAGCCGCAACCGCCCGGCCTTTCCCACCAGTCCTTCAACATCCACGGAGGCTCCCGATGTCCAGGAGTGGAACGTTCGTCGTTGCCTCGCTCGTCCTCGTCCTTTCGGCCGTCCAGCAGGCCGCGGCCCAGAATCCGCCCGCCGCTTCCACAGACGCGACCAGGACGGCGAAGCGCCAGGCTCCCCTCTTCTCGGCGGGGGCGATGGTTGGCAAGGTCCTGTACATCTCGGGCAAGGGGGATTATCGCCCGAACGCGCCGTTTCCCGAGAAGGTCGAGAACTGCCTGAATGAGATACGCAAGACCCTCAAGTCGGCCGGGCTCGACATGCGGCACGTGGTCAAGTCGTTCGTGTACCTCGAGGACCACGACCGCTACGCTGACCTCAATCCCCACTACGCGAAGTTCTTCCCCGAGGATCCGCCGGCGCGGACGACCCTCGGCGTCGCGCAGGTGCCCGGCGAATCACGGCTGGAGATCACCTGCATCGCCTACACCGACCTGGCCGAGCGCAAACGGATTGGCGACGTACCCTCTGGACTGCCGTTCAGCCCGGGGGTCCTGGCGGGCGACATGCTCTACATCTCGGGCAAGGGGGACCAACTCCCCAACGGCGGGCATCCAGCGACCTTTGAGGAGCAGGTCCGCCAGGCGATGAAGAACGTCGAGACCACGCTCAAGCAGGCCGGGCTGGACTTCCGCCACGTCGTCATGAGCCACGTCTTCCTCGACCGGTATGAGAACCTCGAGGCGGCCAGCAAGGTCTACTCGGGATTCTTCCCGCGCGGGAGCGAGCCGGCCTGCTCGACGGTGTTCGTCGACTGGATTCCGGGCGGCTCGCACGTCGAGATCACCTGCTTCGCCACCACGGACCTCGCGGGCCGCAAGGTCGTCCGGCCCGAGGGACTGAGCAATCGCGCGATGGAGGCCTCTGTCCCGGGTAGTCCGGCCGTCTGGGCGGGGAACACGCTGTACATCTCGTCGCTCGATGGCGCGGGTCCGCGTGGCGGCGTCACGGCCGGAAACCTCGCCGAGCAGGTCCACCAGATGGCGAGGAACCACACCACCGTCCTGGAGGGCGCCGGGTTGTCGCTCGAGGACATCGTGTCGGGCTGCGTCTCGCTCCGCGACATGAAGGACTACCAGCCGATGAACGCTGTGTATCGCCCGTACTTCACGCGGGGCAAGGCCGTCCGGACCTGCCTGATGCCGAACTCATCGTACGAGAAGAACGACATCCTCGTCCGCGCCGCGTTCATCGCCGCGCGGCGGCGTTAACGGACGCACCGGCAGGGGAACCATTCCCGCCGGCAGCCCGACGCCAGACCTCAATCCGGCCGAAGCGCGCCTCAGGGCGAAAGTCGCGGCGGACGACCTCGGCGAGCCGGTCGAGCGGCAGTTGCGAGAGCAAGGCGTGCTCGCCCGGCGACCAGACGACGACGCAATCGGCCTCGCGCTCGAGGGACCGGGCGAACTCGGGCTCGAGGTCGATGTGCACGAGCCACATCCAGCAGATCCCCGACTCGGCCCGGAACGGCGAGATCCGCCCGACCGGGCCGTTGATCGCCGGGAACGGCGGCTCCCTGAGGACGTTGGCGATCGTGGTGTCGGGCGCGGTCGTCCGCCGCAGGTAGGCCACCACATCGCGGTAATCCTGCCACGAGTACCACCGCCCGCGACGGGGGTCGAACCAGGCGTCGCTCCCCGGCGGCGACCAGCGCGGCAGGGCCTCGCCCCGCGCGATCGAGCCGATCGCCTTGATCGAGGCATCGAGGTTACAGAAGGCCGGCATCCCGACGCTCGCCTCGGCAACCATCATCACAACGGCGATCGCGCGCAGCGGCGACGGCACGCGCGACATCGCGACGATCCACCCAATCGGCAGCGCCAGCGCGACGGCTCCGGTCAACGCCAGCGAATGCGCCAGGTACGCGTGCTGGACGGGATGCGGCACCCGGTAGAGCAGGGCCCCCGCGAGTGCGACCAGCCAGGTTGCCGCTCGCCGTCGCGACGGTCCGCGCGCCGTCACGATCATCGCGGCGAGCAAGCCGATCAGGATCGTTGTCGCGGGCTGGGCAAGCTGATCGACGAACACCCGCGTCATTGTCGAGGCATCGGCGCGGTTGTACGCGGTGCCGATCGCGGCCGTCCTCAGCCCGCGGATCAGGTCATCGGCCATCCCCGCGATCACCAGCGGTGCGAACGCCAACGTCGTGAAGACAGTCAGCAGCGCGAGCCACGCGCCCAGGCGACGCACGTGGACCAGGGGGGCCGACGGCGCGGCGGCGACACTTTCCAGCACAGCGCACGCCGTCGCCGGCAGGAAGAACACGGCATGCGGCCGGACCGACAGGGCGACCGCCCCCAGCGCCGCCGCAGTCGCAACGCCCGCGCGGCCGGGCCACGCCTGCGCAACAAGCAGCCCCAGGACCATGGCCAGGCTGGCGTGCCAGTCGCGCTGGGCGACCGTCTGGAAGTCGCGATTGAGGTAGAAGGTGAGGAAGACGACATACGCCGCCAGGCCCGGCAGAGTCCGTCCGAGGCAGCGGCGGCTCCATGCGGTCAGGACGGCTCCCAGCAGGACGAGGACCGTTGCGTCGAACGCATAGAGCGGCCAGGTGTGCCCCCAGCCGAAGGTCTTTCCCAGCATCCAGGCGAGGTAGATGGAGCCGGGAAAGTTGTAGCCGTGAATGTCGCGATACGGCCGGATGCCGCAGTCCCAGGACTGCGCCAGGGTCGCGAACGTATCGGCGTCGCGCGACCAGGGCCAGAGCAGGTAATGCGGCACCCAGGACGCCAGCATTCCGAGCGCGGCCGTCGCGACGAGAGCCGCCAGGCCGCCGGCAAGCCCGCGATCGGCGATCGCGTCCGTCATCCCGCTCAGCCGCCCGATGCCCGTACCGCGGGCGATGGCATATCCCGCGGCCACGCACGCGAGCACCAGGTCGACGCGACGCTGCCGCATCGGGGCGGGGAGCGACCAGTAGATCTCGGGCAGCAGGTAGATGACGAACGCCGCGGATGTGACGGCGATGGCCAGGGTTACCAGCGCAACGAGCCGGCCCGCGGGGTTTCGCCCGTCCGCCTGGAATCC
>JAKAUH010000990.1 GCA_021818605.1 Planctomycetota bacterium | reverse complement strand
CGGTAAAGGCCGGTCGGCGCAACTCTCTCGCCACCAGTCCGCCACGACCTCGGCGGTCGTCTCACGCAGCTCGTGATCGAAGCCGTAGCCGGCTTCGTTGCCGTAGTATCGGCCGGTCCTCCGATCACGCAGGACTGATGGCCACCACACGCATTCAGGGCTGGTCGCTGGATACGCGACCCACCAGTCTCCCTGTATCACTTCTTCGTGGTCATACCCCAGGTTCAGGACCCGTGTAGGCGGGACGTAGTCGTCCGGTTCGTCTGTCATGGGTGCTACCTCATTCTGATGCCGGCCGGCCCCGCCGCGGGAGGTAGCACCGCGGCGGGACCGAGCCGGCTACCCGGGGATCAGCCGGGTATTCACTGGACATTCTATCACGGCGCCGCCCGCATCGGGGCTGTCGACGGCCGCCGCGTCGAGATTTGGCGAGGTGCATCGTCCGGTGCATCGCGACCCATGAGACGACGCAACTCATTGTAAACATTCGCGTTAGATTCCTAGGTCGTTTGATCAGTGGTCAGTCGTCCGTGGGAGCTCGCATCGGTTGAGGATCGCGTCCGGCCAGTGCGGCCATTCACCCATGTGTTTGGCCGGCGGCTTCGGGCTCGCCGTATCTCCCTGGGAGTCGATGTCCCAGGCTTTATCGAGGATCGCGACTGGCATTTGACTCTGACTGCTACTGACGACTGACGACCAATTACCGCCGACTGCTTGCCCGGGGCTCGAAAGCCTGGTAACTTCAAGTGTCATCATCGATTCGATTCATTCGAGTCATCCCCGATCTGTCGGTGCGGCCGGGTCGTCCGGATGGTCGTCACGGAAGCGCTCGCTTTGACGTATCTAACGAAATTCCCCTACGACCCTCGCCATCTGCCAGCCCGTTTCAGGGAATGGAGGTGACGCTGCCGTCGCATCGTGCGCCGTCGGTCGTCACCCGTTCCGCCTTTGCGTCCGACCACGGATGGATATCTCCGGAGTTGCTCTGTCATGGCCAAGAGTCGGGATTGGACCGAGATTCTCGTCCGTCGGGGAGTGATCGGCCCCGACCAGCTCAGGGAAGCCAGCCAGTCGTCGGGTGGGAACGTCGAGGAAGCCCTGATGCGCCTGGGCTACGCCGACGCGGACGACATCATGAAGGCGAAGGCCGAGCAGCACGGCCTGGCCTTCGTCGCCCTCCACGAGATCGAGATCCCCGCGTCGGTCATCGAACTGGTCCCCGAATCACTCGCCCGCGAAAACATTGTCATGCCGCTGGCGCAGGAGAGCGGGGTCATTCGCGTCATCATGCACGATCCGCTGGATTTCGAGACGATCGACAAGCTGCGGTTCGTGCTGAACCGGGAGATTGAGGTCTCGCTGGCGCCCAAGGAGGCGATCGTCGAGGCGATCAACAAATACTACGGCAGCAGTTCGACGGAGACCGAGTCGGTCGACTCGATGCTCCAGGAGTTCACGGACACGGCGATCGACTTCGCCGACGACGGGTCCGGGGCGAGCTCCAAGTCGAGCCTGACGAACACGCTGGAGGAAGGGGACGCGCCGGTGATCCGGCTGGTGCATCTCATCATTCAGGAAGCCGTGCAACAGCGGGCGAGTGACATCCACATCGAGCCGTTCGCCGACCGGGTGCGGATCCGCTACCGGATCGACGGCGTGCTGATGGAGCGGGACAATGCTCCGCGGCGGCTGCTGAGTGCAATCATCAGTCGTCTCAAGATCATGGGGTCGATTGACATCGCCGAGAAGCGTCGACCGCAGGACGGCCGGATCAAGATCCTGGTGGCCGGCAAGGACATCGACCTGCGAGTGAGCATCATTCCGACCACGCACGGTCAGTCGGTGGTCATGCGGATTCTCGATCGCGAGAACATCAAGGTGGGCCTGCAGGATCTTGGGTTCGGCGACGATGACTGGAGCCGGTTCAAGAACCTGATCAAGCGTCCCAACGGGATCTTGCTGGTGACGGGTCCGACCGGTTCGGGGAAGACGACCACGCTGTACGCCGCTCTCAACGAACTGAACCGGCCGGATGTGAAAATCATCACGGCCGAGGACCCGGTCGAGTACTACCTGCCGGGAGTGAACCAGTGTGAGGTCAGGGCGAAGATCGGGATGACCTTCGCGCGGATCATCCGGGCCATGCTGCGGCAGAACCCGAACATCCTCCTCGTGGGCGAAATCCGCGATCTGGAGACGGCGGAGACCGCGATTCAGGCGTCCCTGACAGGACACTTGGTTTTCAGTACATTGCACACGAACGATGCGCCCAGTGCCATTACACGGCTGGTGGACATCGGCATCCAGCCATTCCTGGTTGCAAGCTCGGTCATGGCGATCATGGCGCAGCGGCTGGTGCGGAAGGTATGCCCCAAGTGCAAGGTGCGATACGAGCCTCCCGCGCACCTGCTGGCGGGGCTGGGGCTGCGGCCCGAGATCGTCAAGAAGGCCAACTTCATGAAGGGGAAGGGTTGCTCGAACTGCAACAAGTCGGGCTACCGGGGCCGGATGGGGATCTACGAACTGATGACGATGACCTCGCAGGTCCGCGAGATGGCGTTCAAGGGGGAATCGACGCTGAACGTGCGCAAGATGGCCCGGAAACAGGGGATGCATACGCTGTTCGAGGACGGGATGATCAAGGCCCTGAAGGGTGTGACGACCATCGAGGAGGTCCTGCGCATCACCCAGAAGGAGTCGGGAGGCGGCGAGCCGGCCAAGAAGTAGTGCCATGGAAAGCCGCGGGCCGCATCGCGCCGATGACGGGCGCCACGCCGCCCGCCCGGCCGGCCCCGGGTGTCGTGCCCCGGGGATAATTCATCCACGCAGTGTTGTCGTGATTCCTTCGAGGAGGGGGCTGGCCGGCGGCGTCAGCCTCCCGTTTGCTTGATCCCAGGGCGATTCGTCGAAATAATGCCTCTGCACCGGGGCCAGCGGCACTCATGCCCTAACCTCCTGGCGCATTGCCACGATTCGGTGGACACCTGGTTTTCGTGAACGAGTCAAGTCGCCCAGAAAACGGGCGGCTGCGGGCGGTTGGTCCAGACAGGTGGGTTCCATCGACGTAATAGCGGAGGGATTCGAGGGCAATGGGCACACTGCTGATCGACAAGCTTCTCACGACGGTCTGCACCCAGAAGGCCAGCGACCTTCATTTGACGGTGGGCAGCCCGCCAATGCTCCGGCTGCACGGTCACATGCGTCCGCTTGCGACCAAGGTGCTGGAGGCGTCGGACACATCGTCGCTCATGAAGAGCATCACGCCGGAGCGCTGCCAGCAGGAGTTGCAGGAGGTCGGGGGGACGGACTTCGGGTTCGCGTTCGGTGATATGGGCCGGTTCCGCGTGGCGATCTTCAAGCAACGCGGGAACATCGGGCTGGTTTTGCGGCGGATTCCCAACGAGTTCCTCACGTTCGAGCAGCTCGGGCTGCCGCCGGTGATGGAGGATTTGATCCAGCGGCCGCGCGGGTTGATCCTGGTGACGGGTCCGACGGGCTCGGGCAAGACGACGAGCCTGGCGTCCATGATCAACTGGATCAACAACAACATGGACCGCCACATCATCACGATCGAGGACCCGATCGAGTACTTCCACAAGCATAACAAGTCGCTGATCAACCAGCGTGAGATCGGGGTGGACGTCCCCGACTTTCCCGAGGCGATCCGGCGTGCCCTGCGAATGGACCCTGATTGCATCCTGGTGGGCGAGATGCGCGACCTGGCCACGATCTCGGCGGCGATCACCGCGGCCGAGACCGGGCACATTGTCTTCGGCACCCTGCACACCAACTCGGCTGAGGGGACCGTCAACCGGATCATCGACGTGTTTCCGAAGGACCAGCAGGACCAGATCCGCACCCAGCTCTCGGTGGCGATCGTCGGCATCCTGGCCCAGGCGCTCCTGCCCCGCAAGCCGAAGGGGCTGGTGGCCGCCTATGAAACCCTGGTGGTCACCCCGGCCATCTCCAACCTGATCCGCGAGAACAAGACGTACCGCATCGACTCGTCGATCCAGACCGGCCGCAAGCACGGGATGAACCTGCTCGACGACAGCCTGTTCAACCTGTGGAAGCAGGGGCTGGTCGAGGAGATCGAGGTCATGCAGAAGTCCCGCAAGCCGGCCGACCTGAAGGAGCGGATCGAGAACGCCAAGAAGGGCATCTTTGAGGACGAGGAAGAGGAGGAGAAAGACGATTGATTGGCCGGCCGGCCTGTCGGTCGGCCGGTCGGCCGGTCGGGCCTGTCCCGATCCCTCGAATCCGAGCCGACTGATCTCATTCGCGTCGCATTCCTCTCGCTGCGGCGGCCGGTCGCCCAGGCGGTGGCCGCCCGCCGGGATGGACCCGATACGACCTGATCCCACACCCTGGCGCGGTTGCGCGCCCCGGGTTCGTGCGCCTTGCCTCCCGTCTTACGCTGATCCCTGTTGCCGCGACCTGATTGCAAGCGCTCGATCGATCGACTGTCCGACGTCCGATGTCCCAGCCCAATTCGACTGATCCCGACCTCGATTCCGATTCCCGGCGGAGCCAGCCCGATGGCGCGAAAAATCGGCACAATCATGATCGACATGGGCTACCTCGACGAGGAGGCCATGTGGAAGGTGCTGGAGGAGCAGAAGCGCTCCGGCGAGCTCCTGGGCAAGATCGCGGTGCGGCTTGGCCTGGTGAAGGAGGATCAGGTTTTAAAGGCGCTGGGCGAGCAGCTCGGCATGAAGGTCGTCAAGCTGGCGGATGTGACGATCCCGGCCGAGTTGACCGAGCTGGTCAACGAGAGCATGGCGACGGCGTACAAGATCGTGCCGATCTCGCAGAACAAGAAGGACAAGAGCATCACGGTGGCAATGGCCGAGCCGCAGAACCCCTCGACACTCGAGAGCCTGCGGATGTTCCTTTCAACTGAGGTGAAGGGGGCGATCGCCAGCGAGGCCGACGTGATGGCCAAGATCGAGCAGCTCTACGCTGGCCATCACGAGAGCATTCAGGACGTGGTCAAGCAGATCGAGCAGGACAAGGGCCTCTCGAAGATGGTCGGCCGGAACGAGAACACCATCGACCTCGAGGCGATCGAGGAGATGGCCGAGGCCGCGCCGGTGCGCAAGCTGCTGAACATGGTTCTCCTGCTGGCGATCAAGGACAAGGCCTCGGACATCCACTTCGAGCCGTTCGAGGAAGAGTACAAGATGCGGTATCGGGTGGACGGGATCCTCTACGAGTTGGTCCCGCCGCCGCGGCACCTGGCTCCGGCGATCTCCAGCCGCATCAAGGTCATGTCGAACCTGGACATCGCCGAGCGCCGGCTGCCGCAGGACGGCCGGATCCAGCTCGCGCTGGGCGGTAACAACGTGGACATCCGCGTGTCGACCCTGCCCACGATGTTCGGCGAGAGCGTGGTGCTGCGAATCCTCGACCGGACGGTCGTGCAGCTCGACCTGAACCGGGTGGGGATGCCCGCGGACACGCTCAAAACCTGGTGCGAGGTCGTCGAGAAGCCCAATGGCATCATTCTGGTGACCGGTCCGACCTCCTCGGGCAAGACGACCACGCTGTACGCGACGCTCAACCGGCTCAACCGGATCGAGGACAAGATCATCACGACCGAGGAGCCGGTCGAGTACGAGATCGAGGGCCTGATCCAGATCCCGATCAATGCCGAGATCGGCGTGACGTTCGCCGCCTGTCTGCGCGCCATCCTGCGGCAGGATCCGGACAAGATCCTGGTGGGCGAGACCCGCGACCTGGAGACCGCCGAGATCTCGATCCAGGCGTCGTTGACCGGACACATCGTGTTCACCACGCTGCACACGAACGACGCTCCGTCGGCCATCACGCGGCTGCGGGACATGGGTCTGCCGACGTTCCTCATCACGGCGACGGTCGAGGCCGTGCTGGCCCAGCGACTGGTGCGGAAGATCTGCAACTTCTGCCGGACCGAGTTCACCCCGGCGCCCGAGGTCTGCATGGAGCTCGGCATGACCTCCGAGGAGGCCGCCACCAAGAAGTTCTTCTACGGCAAGGGCTGCGACAAGTGCAACAACACCGGCTACAAGGGCCGCCAGGGACTCTATGAGCTGCTCGTCATGAACGACACCCTCCGCGACATGATCATCGCCGAGACCTCGCTCGACGAGTTCCGCAGCGCCGCGCGCAAGTTCGGCATGAAGAGCCTGCGCGAGGTCGGCATGGAGGCCATCCACACCGGGCTGACCTCCATCGAGGAAGTCTTGCGCGAGACGGTGCTGGATGAGGACTGAATCCTGGTGGTCATTGGTCAGCGGTCAGTTGGGGGACGGGGAGCGCACTTTTATGAGCTGGGCTTGAATCGGGACGCACATCTTAGCGGAGCCGGGATCAGGGTCGTGCCGAGCCGCGGGGCCTGATCGCGACCGGTCTTCACTGACCACTGACCACTGACCACTGACCACTGACCACTGACCACTGACCACTGACCACTGACCACTGACCACTGACCACTGACCACTGACCACTGACCACTGACCACTGACCACACTGCCCACTGACCACACTGCCCATTGATGACGAGAAGGGAGCGAGGCATGCCGACGTACCAGTACGAGGCGATGGACCACACCGGGCGGGAGGTCAAGGATACGATTGACGCGGCGACCCAGGAAGAGGCGCAGCAACTGATCCGCCAGAAGGGGTTCTTCGTCACCAAGATCGCCGAGAAGGCCAAGAAGCAGAAGACGCGTGCCTCGGCGGCGAAGGGGCGTCGGCGGAAGAAGAAGTCGTTCACGATCGGCCGGATCTCGACCAAGCAGCTCTGCACGTTCACGCGGCAGCTTTCGACCCTTCAGGACGCGGGTCTGCCGATCCTGCGCAGCCTGAAGATTCTCGAGGGGCAGTGCAAGCCGGGCGTGTTGAAGAACGCGCTGGGGGATATCGTCGAGGACATCGAGAGCGGCCAGACGCTCTCCGAGGCGTGTGCCAAGCACCCCAAGGCGTTCGACCGGCTCTACTGCAACATGCTCAAGGCCGGCGAGGCGGGCGGTGCGC
>JAKAUH010000627.1:4753-7023 GCA_021818605.1 Planctomycetota bacterium | reverse complement strand
GGGGCTGAGCAGCCGCATCCATTCCGGCGGCCGGTCGATGAACTGGCGACGAGCCATCCCCAGCGAGAAGGGATAGATCACCACGAGCGTTCCCCACAGCGCATACATCGCCAACACGACCTCGTGCGGCCGGCGAGCCCAGACCGAAAGCGCCATCGCCAGCGAGCAGCCGAAGACCGCGACCGTCACCACGACCGCGAACGCCGCGAGCAAGCCCGCCAGGTCGATCCCGCCGAACAGCGTGCTCAGCGCCAGCACCGGCAGGGAGCACGCCACGAGCGCCAGCACTGGAATCATCCGCGCCGCCAGCTTGCCCAGCACGATCTCGCGATCCGACAGATCCGTGACCAGCATGTGCTCGAGCGTCCCGCGCGAACGATCGAGGCAGATCGCGCCGGCCACCGCGGCGGGCGCGGCCAGCATCACCAGCGCCAGCTCGACCCCCATGATCGCGTAGAAGTACCCCGTGCCGAGCGCGGAATACTCCCGGAGCGACTTCACCTCGCGCCGCTGGAACAGGGCATCCTGGTTCAGCGCGATCGCCGTCATCGCCGCCAGCAGGCATCCCACGCCGAAAACCCGTAATCCGTAAGTCTGCCACCGCCGCGCGGCGGTCAACTGCTCGTAGGCAAAGACCGGCCCCGTCCCGAAACGCATCCGGTGGCCCTCCCGCGCTCGCGTGACAGATGGATCGGCCGGCACGCCACCTATTCGGGATCATACGCCAGGTTCGGCGCCAGCCAGCGCTCGATCTCGGCGATCGGCATCCCCTTGCGGCTCGCGTAGTTCTCGACCTGGTCCCGCGTGATCATGTCCACCGCAAAGTAACGCGCCTGGGGATGCGAGAAATAGAGCCCGCTCACCGAGGCTCCCGGGTGCATGGCGAACGACTCGGTCAGCGTGATCCCGGCGGCGTGCTCGGGATCCAGCAGCCGCCAGAGCGCACGCTTCTCGGTGTGGTCGGGCGACGTGGGATAACCCGACGCTGGCCGGATGCCGCGGTACTTCTCCTCGATCAGCTCGTCGTGGCTGAGGCTTTCATCTGCCCCGTAGCCCCATTCCTGCCGGGCGCGGCGGTGCAGCATCTCGGCCAGGGCCTCGGCCAGGCGGTCCGCCAGTGCCTTGGCCATGATCGCGTTGTAATCGTCGTGGTCGCTCTCGAACTCGGCGACCAGCCGGTCGACGCCGTGCCCCGCCGTGACGGCGAACGCGCCCAGGTAATCGGGGATTCCCGTTTCCCGGGGCGCCACGTAATCGGCCAGCGAGCGGAACGACTTCTGACCCTCGCGCTCCCACTGCTGGCGCAAGGTCGGCAACCGCAACCGCTCCGACTGGCGCGACTCGTCCTCGTAGAGCACGATGTCGTCGCCCTCGGTCCACGCGGGGAAGAATCCGTAAACCGCGTGGGCCTCGATCGCCTTCTCGGCGAGGATCCGATCCAGCAGCTTGCGGGCGTCGTCGAACAGCTCCTTCGCCCGTGCGCCGCGCTCAGGGTCGTCGAAGATCCGCGGGTACTTGCCCTTCAGCTCCCAGCTCATGAAGAACGGCGACCAGTCGATGTACGGCACGATCTCGGCGAGCGGGATCGAGCGGAGCGACCGCGTGCCCAGAAACGACGGCACCGCCGGCGCCGGGTTGCTCCAATCGAGCACCAGCCGGCGGCGGAACGCCTCGGCATACGGGACCAGCTTGCGCTCCAAACGCTGGCGGAAGCTCGCGCGTTCCTTCTCTTGCTGGGCCCGGTTCGCCTGGTCGAGGTCGCCTCGCGACTCGGGCCGGCTCAGGCGCTCGACGACGCCGACGCTCTTCGACGCATCCTTCACATGCACGACCGGCCCGTGATACTGCGGCGCGATCTTCACCGCGGTGTGCTTCGAGCTCGTGGTCGCCCCGCCGATCAAGAGCGGCAGCTCAAAGCCGCTGCGCTCCATCTCACGGGCGACGTGCACCATCTCATCGAGCGATGGCGTGATCAGCCCTGACAGGCCGATCACGTCAACCTTCCGCTCACGTGCCTCCTTCAGGATCACGTCGCACGGAACCATCACGCCCAGGTCGTGGATCTCGAAGTCGTTGCAGGCCAGCACCACACCGACGATGTTCTTGCCGATGTCGTGGACGTCGCCCTTCACGGTCGCCATCAGCACGCGACCGCGCGAGCGATGCGACGACTCATCTGCTGCCTCTTTCTCCCCTGTCTGCGCCCGCTCGGCCGCCGCGCGGGCCTTCTCTTCCTCCATGAACGGGGTCAGATAGGCGACGGCCTTCTT
>JAKAUH010000627.1:0-4743 GCA_021818605.1 Planctomycetota bacterium | reverse complement strand
CACGCGGGCACTCTTGACGACCTGTGGCAGGAACATCTTGCCGGCGCCGAAGAGGTCGCCGACGACGTTCATCCCGTCCATCAGCGGGCCTTCGATGATGTGCAACGGTCGCTCGTACTGCTGCCGTGCCTCCTCGGTGTCCTGCTCGATGAAGTCGACCGTCCCGGTGATGAGCGCATGCTTCAGCCGCTCGGCCACGGGCGCCGACCGCCAGGCCAGGTCCTTGCCCCGGTCCTTCTTGTTCGACGACTTCACCGACTCGGCGAACTCGGTGAGCCGGTCCGCGGCGTCGGGCCGCCGGTTGAGCAGCACGTCCTCGACCTTCTCGAGCAGGTCCTTCGGGATCTCCTCGTAGACCTCGAGCTGGCCGGCGTTGACGATCCCCATGTCGAGCCCGGCCCTGATGGCGTGATACAGGAACGCCGCGTTCATCGCCTCGCGCACGACGTCGTTGCCGCGATACGAGAACGACACGTTGCTCACGCCGCCGGACGTCTTGCAATACGGCAAACGCTTCTTCAGCTCGCGGACGGCCTCGATGAACTCGACCGCGTAGTTGTTGTGCTCCTCGATCCCGGTCCCCACGGTGAGGATATTCACGTCGAAGATGATATCCTCGGGCGCGAATCCGACCTCCTCGGTGAGGAGCTTGAAGGCGCGCTCGCAGATGGCGACCTTGTGGTCCTTCGTAACAGCCTGGCCCTGCTCGTCGAACGCCATGACGACGACGGCGGCGCCATGGCGCCGGACCTGTCGGGCCTCGCGGAGGAACTGTTCCTCGCCCCCCTTCAGGCTGATCGAGTTGACGACCGACTTCCCCTGGACGCATTTGAGGCCGGCCTCGATGACCGACCACTTCGAGCTGTCGATCATGATCGGCACGCGGGCGATCGAGTCGTCCGCGGAGACCAGGTTGAGGAAGTGGGTCATCGCCTTCTCGCCGTCGATCAGGCCCTCGTCCATGTTGACGTCAACAATGTTCGCGCCCCCCTCGACCTGATCGCGCGCGACGGCCAGGGCCGACTCGTAGTCGCCCGACTTGATCAGGCGGGCGAACCGCTTCGAGCCGGTGATATTGGTGCGCTCGCCGATCATCGCAAAGTTCGTCTCGGGGCGCAGGACCAGGGGCTCCATGCCGCTGTAGGTGGACCAGTGCGGCAGCTCGGGAATCCGGCGCGGGGCGATTTCCTGCATGGCCTCGCCGATGGCGTGGATCCAGTCGGGCCGGGTGCCGCAGCAGCCGCCGACGATGTTCAGCCAGCCGTTGCGCGCGAACTCGGCCAGGATGGCGACCGTGCGGTCGCGATCCCCCTTGAACCCACCGAAGCCATCGGGCATGCCGGCGTTGGGATAGCAGCTAATCCGGGTCTTGCAGATCGACGAAAGCGACTCGATCGACCCGCGCATCAGCTCGACGCCAACCGCGCAGTTGATCCCCACGGAGAGCGCATCGAAGTGCGAGACCGAGTAATAGAACGCCTCGATCGGCTGCATCGAGAGCGTCCGGCCGCTCTCGAAGATCGTGCCCGAGATCATCACCGGCCGCGTCGTGCCGGTCTCCTCGAAGACCTCGTCGATCGCCACCAGGCACGCCTTCATTACCAGCGTGTCGAACGAGGTCTCCGGCAGCAGGATGTCGACCCCGGCGTTCATCAGGGCCTGGACCTGTTCCTTGTAGCCCTGCTTCATCTCGTCGAAGGTAACGTCGCGGCGGCCGGAGTCCTCGACGTGGATGCCCAGCGAGAGCTGCTTCTTGGTCGGGCCGATCGAGCCGGCGACGAAGCGGGGCTTGCCGGGATCCTTGCGGGTGAACTCATCGGCGACGCGGCGCGCCAGCTCGACGGCCGCGGTGTTCAGCTCGACGACATGTTCCTGAAGGCCGAACTCCTCAAGCGACATGGCGGTGCCGTTGAAGGTGTCGGTCTCGATGATATCGGCGCCGGCCTCGAGGTAGGCGCGGTGAATGTCCTCGATGATCTTCGGCTGCGAGAGGACCAGGGCCTCGGTGCAGTTCTTCAGGTCGGCCGAGTGGCGGGCGAACCGCTGGCCGCGGAAATCGGCCTCGCCGAGGTCGTAGGAATAGATCAGGGCTCCCATCGAGCCGTCGAGGATCATGATCCGATCGGACAGGATCCCTTCCAGCCGATCGCGGATGCCGCCGTCTGCCGTTTTCGCCATCGCCTTGCTGCCATCCGGTGGAAAGGTGCCTGGGCTCGGCATGCGGGCCCATTCGTGCGCCGACGATCCAGGAAAACCGGGCGCCGGCGGGGTGGGGATGTCGTAAACTCATGAATGGACAGATTATCTTGCGACAAGCGCGGTGCTGTCAAGCCGCGTCGGTCTGCCGGTGACGCGGGGCATCACGGTAGAATGGAGGCGGGAGGACGAAATGTGAGCCGCCCGAGGTTCCGCAACCCTCCTGAAGGTGAGCGACCCGTGAATCGTGATACAGGGCCCGGCGTGCACGACCCGGAGATCGACATGTCCGGCTGGCGGCGCCCACCGCCTTCCGACCCGGCAGAGCCCATCGACACTTATCGGCGGCTCGTGGCCAACCCGCTCCTGGCCGTTGCGACGGCCGTGCTGGCGGTGCTCTCGCTACGTCTCTCACTGCGGTGGGACAACCTCTACGCGTTCCTCGCCAGCCTCGGGCTGCTGGTCGGCTCGTTCCTGCTGATCCAGTTCCACTGCCTCGACTGCGGCGCGACAGGCTGGCTGCTGAATCGGAGCCGGCATCGCTGCCCGCCCGCTGTCACCCGATGGCGCTCCGGCCGGATGGATCGGTGGCGGCCCCCGGCCATGTCGACGCAACTCGCCATCTGGATGCAGGTCGTCGCGGCACTGGGGGCCCTCGGGCTGATCCTCTTCGTGCTCAGCCGGTGAGCCGGCGACGCTCGCCGGCACCCAGGATCGCCCCGCGGCCACAGATGGGGGGATCCTTTAGGCGCATCGATCTTTACAAGCCGCCGGGCAATCGGAATGATGGAAGCTTTCCCTCCAGGGGCAGCCCGCGCGCGAGGTGACTGACTGAGGACCGTGGCCGTGCATGAAGAAGCGATCCGCAAGGCGGACGTCCTGATCGAGGCGCTGCGATTCATCCGACAGTTTCACGGCAAGTACACCGTGATCAAGCTCGGCGGTTCCGTGATGGAGGACCCCGAGACGCTCCGCGCGCTTCTTGTTGACGTCGTCTTCATGCAGACGGTCGGCATGCGGCCGGTGATCGTGCACGGCGGCGGCAAGGCGATTACCCAGGCCATGGAAAAGGCCGGATTGACGGCACGGTTCGTCCAGGGGCGGCGCTACACCGACGAGGCCACGCTCGAGATCGTCGCCCGGGTGCTGGCCGAGGAGATCAACGCCGACATCGTGCGGCACATCAACAAGTTCGGTGGGCGCGCCTCAGGCCTGCACCATAAGTCGACGCTTCAGTGCCTCTACGGTCGGCGGCTCGCGCTGCCCGATGGCCACGGCGGGTCGATCGACCTGGGCCTGGTGGGTGAGGTCACCGAGGTCGAGGCCCTGCCGATCGAGAACCACTGCCTGGCCGGAGTCGTCCCCGTCCTCCCCTCGCTGGCCGAGGACGAGGAACACGACGGCCAGTTGCTCAACGTCAACGCCGACACGGCCGCCGCCGCGGTCGCCCAGGCCATCCGGGCGGAAAAGCTGGTGTTCCTGACCGATACGCCCGGCATCCTCATGAACAAGAACGAACCGGAGAGCCTGCTGCCGGCTCTGACACCCGACGACTGTCACCGCCTGATTGCGCAGGGCGTCATCGACCGCGGCATGATCCCCAAGGTCGAGGCCTGCCTCGCCAGCCTCGAGAGCGGGGTCCTCAAGACCCACATCATCGACGGTCGGCTGCCGCACGCGCTTCTGCTCGAGATCTTCACCAACAAGGGAATCGGCACCGAGATCGCCCGCGAGGTGGCGCAGCCGCCCGGCGCCAGCCCCAGCCGGCGCCCCGTACTCATCAGGAGCTGAGCCGTGAGCCTGTGAAGGAATCCATTCCGAAGGACCGATTGAAGAGAGCCGACAGACGCAAGTGGCGACATGGCAAGAGACTACGCCGCTCGGTTTTCCGCTCCTTGCTCCTTGCCTTCGATTCTTTCACATCCTCTGAGCCGGGCCGAACCGGACGGCCGCCGCGTTTGGGCCGTCCACGCCGTCGACATCACCGCGTTCCTCGTCGCAATCCCCCGTCACCGCGAACTGTCAGGATACCCAGGGAGACCCTCCGTTGAGCCAGATCGCCGGCCCGTCGACCAAGGCGACGATGTCGCAGTTCGAGCGCTACGTCATCGCCAACTACAAGCGGTTCCCGGTCTGCCTGGTCCGCGGCGAGGGCTCGTGGATCTGGGACGCCGAGGGGAACCGGTATCTCGACCTGTTCCCCGGCTGGGGCTGCAACCTGATCGGCCACTGCCCGCCCCGCGTGGTCGAGGCGGTCCGCGACCAGGTCGGCAGGCTGATCCACGTTCCCAATACCTGGTACATGGAGCCCCAGGGCGAGGTGGCCGAGGCGCTTTCGACCCGCTCGTTCGGCGGCCAGTGCTTCTTCTGCAACAGCGGGGCCGAGGCCAACGAGGCCGCCATCAAGCTGGCCCGGGTGTTCGGCCACGCCCGCGGCCGGACGAAGATTGTCACGATGGAAGGCGGCTTCCACGGCCGGACCTACGCCGCGCTCTCGGCCACCGCGCAGCCCAGGTATCACGCCGGCTTCGAGCCGATGGTCCCCGG
>JAKAUH010000905.1 GCA_021818605.1 Planctomycetota bacterium | reverse complement strand
CAGGCTGGAAAGCCTGCCTTGCTTGAGAATCCTGGTTGCCGGGATAACAGGTCGGGCTTTCCAGCCCGACGCGGCCAGCGCGTCGGACAAGAATGCCCGACCGAAGTTGAGGGTGCTGTTCTGTCGACACCCGCCGCCGGATCCGGTTCGCTACCGACCCGGTCTCAGGCCGCCCGGCAATCCGCCGGGGAGGCCGCCCGGCAATCCGCCGGGAAATCCGGCCGGCATGCCGCCGCCGGCCGGTGGTGCGGCGCCCGGGGGCGTCTTGGGCTTGAGCACGGCGTTGATGTCGAGGTTGATCTGGTTGAAGCTGCTGCCCGGCGTGACGTAATACCACGGGCCGAAGCGATCCGCCAGCTCCTTGACCTTCTTCTTGCCGTCGGCCAGCTTCCGGTCGTAATCCTCCCGGTCTCGCTTCGCCTTCTCCTCGGCCGCCTTCTTCTGCTCGGCCGTCTCGGTCTCGTGGGCGAAGACGTTGTCGGGCAGTTCCTTCGAGCGGTCGGACTTCGCCTTCTCCGCGGACCCGGCCTCGGCCGGTTTGGCGATGGCGTCGGGGTCGAAGGAGACGGTGACGAGCAGGTAGCGGTTCTCCTGCGCGCCCTTCGACTTCCGCTCGGCGGTCTTCTTGCCGCCGTCGTCCGTCTTCTCGGCCGCGTCGGGTGTGCCCGCGCTGAGCTCGTCGCCGGTGGCGAAGACCGGGCCGCCGTAGCGAAGCGTGTACGAGACGCCCTCATCCGTGGTGACGGTCACATCCCCCTGGTCGGAGAACAGCCCGTGCCCGGGCGACAGGTAGAACCCTCGGTTCTGGAGCGACAGCACGATCGGCACGGTCAGCTCGAGCTTGGGGTCGTTCGGGTCGGTGAGCCCCGGCGGCTTGGGCCGTACGCCGACGATCTTCAGGTCGCCGAGGGCCTCGACGAGCGAGCGAAGCCGGTCCTCGTTGACCTCTTGGTTGGCGGGGATTGGGGTGGTCTTCCACTGGTGCGTCCTGGGATCGGCCTTCTGGATCGTCACGGCCCACGGGCCGAAGCTCTCCTTGCGCGTCGCCGTGATCAGCTCGCCGCGCTCGGGGACAACCAGCGGCCGGCCGTCCGCGGAACGGGCCTCACGCATCTTGTAGTTGTCGAAGACGACCTTGCGGATCTTGCCGGTGTCGACCTTGAGCAGGTTGGTCTCGATCCAGTCGGCGAACTTCGTCGAGAGCTCGGCGTTCACGGCCACGCCGTAGGTCCGCTTCTGGCCCGGCACGCGAACATAACGCTGCTTGCCCTTGCCGTCCTTGCTGCGTTCGGTGCCCGGGATCTCCTTGCCGATGATGAAATCGGCCAGGATCTTCCCGGAAGAATCGCGGAGCGTGACCCGCTGGCCCCGGCCCTCGAGAGTCGCCGTCTTGGTGTCGAGCGGGTCGATCACGCCCATCGACTGCTGGAGCTCGACCTTGTCGCTACGGATCGTGTCCCTGGTCAGGTCCATCACCGCACCGGCCGTCTTTGACAGCCGGTCGCGCGCGTCGGCCGGGTAGTCGTAGTGCGACGGGATCACCCATTTCCCGTTCTTGAGCATCACCTCGAACCGTGTCGACGAGGCCGTCGACGGGTCGAAGGTGATGACCTCCAGGTCGGTGCAGGCAAGCGGGTCATTGAAGTCGGGGAAGAACCGCTGCCCCTGGTCGGCGAACTCCCGGTCTTTCACCGGTCGTTCGCGGTGGATCACGAACGATGCGCCGGTGAGCATCAGCGCGACCGCGACGAAGGTCAGCGTCCTGGTGAGGTCTGTATTCATGGGTTCTGGCTTCCGAGTTCGTGGGCTGCTGGCCTGTCCTGAGTGGCCTGGCGAGTGGCGATTGGCGATTGGCGAGTGGCGATTGGCGAGTGGCGAGTGGCGAGTGAAGAGGAGTCGCTTCGGGCCCTCGTGCGCACTGGCCACCAGCCACTCCGCCCGAATCACGCCAGCCGCTTCGGGTTGGCGCCGATGTTCTCCTGGGCCCGCCGGACGATCCAGACGAAGAGACCGAGGATCAGCGGGGGCAGCGCGGGCAGCGCCGCGGCGACGAACTTCACCGAGTTCTGGATCTCGCGGGTCTTCTGCTCGAGCCGGGCGCGGCTGTCGCGGATGCGCGCCTGCTTCTCGTCCTCGATGATCGCCCGCTTCACGTCCAGCCGGCGCTGGGCGACGCTCTTGAGGTTCTCGAGCTGGATCTCCTTGTCCCGGTCCTGGAGATCGGGATTGCTCTCGACGACCTCGACCTGCTTGTCGAACGCCTTCTGCGCGTCCCGGATCTCCTTGTCGGCCTCCTCCTCGGCCTTCTTGGTTTCGTCCTCGAGCGTCTCGTAGAACTTGCTGGTCTGCTTCTCGATCGCCTTGAGGGTGTAGTGCTTCGGCCGTTTCTTGCGCAGCCGGACGAACGAATCATCGCCGGCCAGGACGTCGACGCAGTTCAGCACGAACGGGATGTTGTCGACCTCAATGTTCATCTCCTTGTTGTTCCGCAGCATGAAGAACTGATCGCCGATCAGGTCGAGGTCGGCGATGGCGATGACGTTGAGAGTGGGCCGGGCCTTCGCCACCTTCTTCTCGATCCCTTTCTTCCCGCCGTCCTTCTCGGACGGTTCATCCGCCTCGGCCGAGATCGGGCCGGTGATCCGAGCGGCGAGCGTGTAGGGCTCGCCCGAGGCGAAGTACCGCCGCCGCGGGTTGATGCCGCTGACCCCCATGAAGCTTTGCTGGAAGACGTCGCCCCACTGCTCGCGGCCGCCGCGGGGGCTGGTCCGGATCAGCGGAATGAACTCGGGCCCCGAGCCGGCCGAGCGCGAGCGGAGCATGCCCGGGAAGATCATGACGATCTCCTGAAGGCCGGAGGTGGCCGATTGCTCGGCGTTGAACCCGTCGGGATCGTTGCTGGCGCCGACCCAGACCACCTCACGCGGCATGCTGGCGAGCTGCGGGTGGGGGTTGTAGTCGTTCCAGACAATGCTCGACGTCGGCCACTCGATGCCGCAGAGGTCCAGAAGCGGCCGGAGGTTCCCCTTCGGCTCGGGAGGCGGTCCGCCACCGAATGGCCCGCCCGGAGGCATCTTGGGCAGGTCGGGCGAGATCGACAGGTTCTCCAGCGGCGCCGGGTCGAGCAACAGCAGCGTCGGCCGGCCTTTCTTCACATAGTCGGTCAGGTTGTCGATCTGCTTCTGGGCCAGCGATGAGGGCTGCGCGACCAAAAGGACCTCCACGTCGTTCGGGATCGCGACGTCGGGCGAGACCGAGGACACCTCGTACTGCTTCTTCAGCTCGGTCACGATGGGCCATTCGGGGCTCTGGCTGAAGGTCCGCATCTCGAACCCGCCCATCAGTTTCGCGTCGGTCGCGAGGATGCCCAGCTTCTTGCGATTGCTGCGCGACACCACGCGGATCGAGCGGGTCAGCTCATACTCGGTCGGCAAGCCGCGGTCGAAAAACGGAATCACCACCTCCTCGAGCCCGGAGACGAAGGCGACGCCCAGGATGATCTCCGACTCAATATGCCGCGCCTGGTCGTTCGACAGCACGCGCCGCGGCTCGATGCCGTACCGCTTCTCGGCCTCGCGCGCCTGCTCGGAATAAAGCTCCGTCGGCACCAGGTTGAGCTGGATCTTGCCCCCGCTACGGGCCTGGTACTCGCGCAAATCCTGGAGCAGATCCGCCTTGGTCTGAATGTATTCCTTGGGGACCTCGGGGCTGTAATACGCCTGGATGAGCACTGGCCGGTCGGCCGGGATCTGGTCGATCAGGGCGATCGACTCGGGCGACAGTGTGCTGAGCTTCGCCTCGCTGGCGTCCACCCGCAACAGGGGCAGTTCGAGGATCGACGTGAACGCCAGCACGCCGACGAGCACCGAGGCGAAGCGCACCGTCGAGTGCATCCAGCGCTCGGCGCTTGACTCGCTGCCGGCCCAGTGCCGCCGGCCCAGGAGCACCATGTTCAGATACAGCATGGCCGCCGCGACGCCGAGGAAATACACCAGGCCCGACGCCGTGATGACCCCCGCGCCGAAGTCCCGGAACCGCTCCGCGACCGACCAGTTTTGCAGCACACGCCCCAGCTCGCCGCCGAACGCGCCGATCCCGTCGAGGAAGACCGGCACGGCGCAGAAGAGCGCGCCCAGGATGAAGGCGACCGTGATGTTCGACGACAGGAGCGAGGCGACCATCCCGATCGCGATCAGCATCGCGCCCATCAGCCAGTAGCCGAGGTAGTTGGCCCCCAGGACGCCAAAGTCGGACCCGCCCAGCGCGTACAGGATGGCCACGTGCGACAGCGAGAACACCAGCGCCACCGTGTAGATCCCCACGGCCGCGAGGTACTTGCCGAGCACGACATCCAGGTCGTGCGCCGGGAGGGTCAGCAGCAATTCGTCCGTCCCCTGCCGCCGTTCATCGGCCCAGAGGCTCATCGTGATCGCCGGGATGAAGAACAGGAGCAGGTAGGGGATGTACGCGTTGAGCTGATCCAGGTTCGCCAGGTTGCTGGCGAAGAAGGCCGGCTGCCAGAACGCCACGCACGAGCTGATCAGCACGAACAGCGTGATGAAGACATATCCGGCCGGGTTGCTGAAGTAGCTCAGAAGGTTGCGCTTGAACACCGCCCCGATCACGTGAAGGCGGAACGGCCGGGTCTGCCGGCCGGCGCGGGTCTGGGGCGTCGTCCGCTCCTTGCTGGTCGGTTGGGTTTCGAGCGTGGTCACCTCAGGTCGTCCTCTCGTGTCGTGTCGATGGGTCGCTTGGCGGCCGCCGCCGGTCCGGTCCGGTACACGTCCCGTCCCGTCCCATTCTCGTTCCGCTTCTGTTCCGTCTCGCTTCTTCAATCGCGGCGGCCTGGTTCCTTCCGATTCCGGGTCGATCCTGTCCTGTCTGTCCTGTGCCTGCCGGATGCCGGCTGTCGGCGGTCTCGATCGTCGAGGCTTCGGCATTCGCCGCAGCCGGGCCGGCCGTCGACGCAAGGCAAGGCGAGGCAAGGCAAGGCAAGAAGGCAAGGCGGGCGGGCCGGCCGGCCCCGGGGAAGCCCCCGCCAGCGGCTCACACCGGCTGCGCCGTCAGGCCGTAGAACGCCTGCTCCAGGTTGCCATTCTGCTGGGCCAGCTCCGCGGGTCTGCCGTCGAAGACGATCTTGCCGTCGTGGATGAACAGCACCCGATCGGCGACCGGCTCGACCTCCTGAAGGATGTGGGTCGAGATCAGCATGGTCTTCGACTTGCCGAGGTCGCGGATCAACTGCCGGACTCCGCGGATCTGGTTGGGGTCCAGCCCGCTCGTCGGCTCGTCCATGATCAGCACCTCGGGGTCGTGCAACAGCGCCTGCGCCATCGAGACCCGCTGGCGATAGCCCTTCGAGAGCTTGCCGATCGGCTTGTGACCGACCGTTTCGAGCGAACACTGGCCGACGACCGCGTCGACGCGCGACCGCAGCAACGAGCCCGACATCCCCCGCGCCTCGCCGAAGAAGCGGAGCAGCGCGATCGGCGTCATGTCGGGGTAGAGCGGACCGTTCTCGGGCAGGTATCCCAGGTGCTCGGCCGCCGCGATGCGGTCGACCTGCACGTCGATCCCGGCGATCCGGGCGGTGCCGTGCGTCGGCGCGACGAAGCCTGTCAGCAGTCGCATCGTCGTCGTCTTGCCGGCCCCGTTCGGGCCCAGGAACGCCACGACCTGACCCCTCGGGATCGTGAACGAGACATCCCGTACGGCCAGGAACGATCCGAACTGCTTGCAGAGCCCATCGGCCTCGATCATGACGGGCGTGGACATACCGGTGCAATCCTCCGCTGATGCATCATTCCCCGGGTCGACAGCGCCAACCCCGACCCCGCCCACGCGGGCGAGCTTCCGTTCCGATCTCCGTGGCACGAGCCGAGCGATCGGATCGCTGGGGCCGGCCGACCGACGCAGGGTATCCCCGGCCCGGGACGCCAAGGCGCGCAGCCCTCTTTTTCACTACGAGGGCTGGCCGAATGTGTTCATTATGCGCAGGCCCTTCGGCCGATGCAACCGGCTCGTTTTGTCCTCGGGATTGTCCGTCGCCCGCTGTCCGTTGTCCGTTGTCCGTCGTCTGTTGCAAGCTTCCAACCTCGCCCCTGCCGGAATCCGTCAGCGAATGAGCGCCCGCCAGGATGATCCGCCGGGCCGATCCGGCTACCATCGAGTCGAGGACATCCAAACAACGGACAACGGGCAACGAACAACGGGCAACGGACAACGGGCAAAATGAAAATGGAAAAGCCGCTCGTCGGCGGGCTGATCGGCTGCGGGTTTGTCTCGCGGTTCCACATCGAGGCCTGGACGATGGTCCCCGGAGCGCGGATCGTCGCGCTGTGCGATCCGGATGCCGGGCGCCTCGAGCAGGCGGCGCAACGGGTGCCTGGAGCGCGGTGTTACACCGACGCGGCCCGGCTGTTCGAGCAGGAGGAGTCGCTGGATTTCGTCGAGATCTGCACGCTGCCGGAGCCGCACCGCGCGCTGGTCGACCTGGCCGCGAGCCGAGGCGTGCACGTCCTCTGCCAGAAGCCGGCGGCGCTCGAGCGGGCGGACGTCCTGGCGATGATCGCGTCCTGCGACCGGGCCGGCGTGCGGCTGATGATCCACGAGAACTGGCGGTTCCGCCCATGGTACCGGGCCCTGCGGGCGGAGATCGACGCTGGCTCGATCGGCCGGCCGATCCGGCTGCGGATCGCGCAACACGACACGAGGGCGATCCGCCCGGACGGCCTGGCGCAGCAGCCGTACCTGGCGAGGATGCCGCGCCTGATCCTGATGGACATCGGCGTTCACCTGGTCGACACGTCGCGATACCTCCTGGGCGAAATCCGCGAGATCACCGCCACGATCGGCCGGTTTGGCGGCCACACGGCTGGCGAGGACGTCGCCATGCTGTCGCTGACCTTCGCCAGCGGCGCCCTGGCCTCGCTGGACATGAGCTGGTGCACGCCTCCCGTGGGTGCCCGGCCCGAGTGGGCGCTCAACCCGACGGTCGTCGAGGGGAGCGCGGGAACGCTTAGAT
>JAKAUH010000287.1 GCA_021818605.1 Planctomycetota bacterium | reverse complement strand
TCTCGCTCGGTCCAGGACGACCATTTCGAGGAGCTGATCGACTCCGGCGTCCGCGGTGAGGTCTTCAAAAGTCTCAACCAGAAGCCCTGGGCCGAGAACCACTGCACGCTCGACGACCTGCTGAAGGCCAACCGCTATGTGACCCTTCAGTTCGCCCGCGCCCGGGCCGACGGGGATGGCGACGGATCGGGTGCCTCGGCCGACCGCGAGGCGTTCTTTCCGGCCGAGGTCTTCCGCGAGTTCCAGCGCCTGGTGAAGACCCTGGTCCGTGAGGACCGCATCTTCGTCAGCGATCGCAAGCTCGTGAAGCTCTACAAGCTTTTGCGCATCCGCGCCTGGCTGTTCTCCGGCGGGGTCGTCAGCCGCGACGACCTGCGGCTCCTCGCGTACCTGGGCGAGACGCATCAGGAGATGGCACTGCTCCGCGACAAGGTGCCCGCACTGCTCGGCGATGTTTGACCTGTGAGGGGGCCAGGCCCGATGACCACGTTCGAGATCCACGACGCTGCGGAGGCCCGCCGGTTCCTGACGCAGGGGCTGTGGCTCCAGCGCGTCGCGGCGCCGGGGGCAGCGACGGTCGGCCCGGCGCTGCAATGGGCCCTCGAGGTGGTCTCCACCGGCGAGCCAATGCCACCGATCGGAGTCATCGCCGACATGGGGCATCTCCTCCTGGGTGGCGAGCACCACGCCTCGACCAGCCCCGCCGGCCACGGGGCACGCGAGGTGCCGGGATGGCCGGCGGGGCTGGCGAGGCGCTACGAGGACCTGGTCCTCGGCAAGCTCGACGCCGACGGGACGATTGCTCGTGCCTCGGATGCCCTGTCGCGTTATCGCGGGCGCGACCGCGGCCGGGGCCTGGCTTTCGTGCTGGAGCAGATTCGCCGCCGCGCGGGGCTCGGCGGGGTGCTGCTCAACCCGGCCGCGTTGAAGGCCGCGCTCGATGTCCCGCCCGACGAGCTGCTGGCCAACGGCTGGGACTCGCTGGCGCGCGACGGACTGATGCCGGCCCTGCCGGCTCTGTACGAGAACTGGGTCGCGGCCGTCCGCGAGATGCACGACGCACTCGGGCCGGAGGATGTCTTCGAGCTGGAGCACGGGACCGCGCTGGCGGTCTTCAGCCAGCGCGTCGGGCTGCGGCAGATATTGCAGGCAGCGGCCGAGTTCGAGGCCGGCGTCCCTTCCGCACGCCCGAGGGTTCATTCTCGCCGGCACGACGTCACCACCCGCATCCTCGACGAGGACACCTATCCGGTCGGCGGGTTTTCCTCGATCTCAACCCGCGGAAGCATCGAGAGTCTCCTGCATTCGCAGCTCGCCTACATGGAACCCGGCGAACGGCCCGACCTGTTCGACATCAAGTTCGTCCGTGACGAGCTGCTCTATTACTCACGCGATGAGAACCAGTTCTTCCGCCGCCGCCGGACGTTCGTGCTGGCCCTCCACCCCGACCTGGCCCTCGCCCGGGTCAAGGACGTCGAGCTCCCCCGTCAGCGCGTGGTGCTGGCGCTGGGCCTCCTGGTGGCGCTGGTGCGCCGGCTCACCGAGTGGCTGAGCGACGAGGCGATCGTCTTCGAGTTTTTGTTCATCCGCCAGGGCGACGCCGAGCCAATGGCGGCCGAGCGGGCGCTGGTCCAGATGGTCCTTCGCGAGGCGATTGCGAATGGCACCGTGCTGACCGACTCGGTCGCCGCAGACTCGGTCGCCCCACGCTGCCTGGCGCGAGCCCGCCGCAGCCTCTGTCAGGCTCTGACCGTCGCGACCGTCGACCGCCGGATCGTCGCCGAAGGCGTGCCGGCCGCGAGCCTGCGGCTCGACCGCCCGCGACCCGCCTTCCACCCGGGCGTCGAATCGGCCGCCGTCCCCGAATCCGAGTCGGATGACGCCCTGTCGACCTGGCAGGCCACGCTTGAGCGATTGCTGGAACTCTGGCTCTGAGCCGCCAACGCCGCCCAGGCCCTCCGCCCGAGCCGGCCCGGCCGTTCCGCACCGAGGGCATCGAACCGTTCCGTCCGCTCATCGAACCGGACGGGCGGATTTCGGCGGTTCTCGCCGAACACCAACCGGTTCAGGCCCGGGCCACGCGGATTGGTCCTCGCCCAGAAGATCCAGACGTATGACACCGGCAGGAAAGTCAGTCGGGCATTCTTGCCCGACGGGGCCTGAGTGTCGGGAAACAAGGCCCGACCGACTTGAGGATCGTTCGTCCCGGGGCAATAAGGGTCGTGTGCCAGCGGAATTGAACGGCCGCCCTAACTCTAAGCAACACAACGAGTTCTGCTTGGCGGCCTTCCGCGGCGGATCTCATTGTCCTGCATCGACTTACGGAGGCTGTTCAATTCGCCGGGAGGGATTGTCGCATTCCGGGGGCTACTGCGGGGTCCGAGGTTGACAGTTGGGGCGGTGCGACAGTGGCCGTTGCAGCGGCACAACCATAAGGATTACATGAGTTTGCGCCTGGACGAGGCCATCCGTCGCCGACGTCAACTGTCAACTACGGGGGCAGATCGGTGCGACAATCCCGCCCGGGACACCACCGAGACTTCCCCGGTCTGAAAGTCAATCAGGCGGTCTCGCCTGACGCTCGGGCCTCGTCAGGCGGGACCGCCTGATCGACGTTGAGATTCTTTCGCGGGTCGGCAATAAACCTGGAACTCTCGGGTCGCGCCGTTAGTCCAAATTGATGGAGGGAGGTTCTGGCCGCGCGCGGACCGTCGCCGGCTCTCGGCCGATCGATCCGGCCCAGCGGCACGAGCGGCCCGCCTGACCTCGTCCGACCAGCGTGGGTGACTTGACAGCCCCCGCGGCAGGGGTTAACTTCGAAGCAGTGTTTTTTTGATGGAAGTGTAGAGATTATCGCAAGATGAGTCGATAGCTCGGGATCGCCCTCGTCCTGTCGTCCCGGTCGTAGTGATTGGGAGGGAGGATGACCGGCTCGGGGCAGCGCCGGGTGATCCTGGGCGGTATCACAGGTCCCATCGAGTTCCCCCAGCGGTCGTCATCTCGCGTTCGGATTCGGTCGGGGTCATCGAGGGACAGGAGAAGGTTCCGACGATCGCGGCATCCTGCCGGGAGGCCGGACCGGTCGGCGGTGGCGGGCGGTTGACGATCCGTGGACGTACATCGCGTTTCTGACGAGGTTCGCCGACATGGCTGACGTTCTTTCCCGGCGGAGTCGATCGGCATCGGCCGGGTCCTGGTCCGGGTGCATCACCGCGATCGCCGGGCTCCTCATTCTTCTCAGCCCGTCGCTCCTGCTGGCTCAGTCGTCGGGGAGAAGGTCGCGGGCCAGCGATGAGGACGTACCGAAGGCCAGGGGCAAGACGGCCGACCAGGAACAGCCCAGGGCCAGGGGCAAGGCAGGCGACGAGGACGAAAAGGGAGCTCCGGCGCCGGATCTTGCCAGGGGCGAGTCGGAGGAGCGAGTCCAGCCCGCCCGGATTTCGCCGGTCGAGATCTTCCGGGATCCCCTCGCGGCCAAGTACCTCAGCATGAACAAGCTGGTGCCGTTGCCCTCGACGGTCGTCGCGCAAGAGGATCTGCTGCTGGTCAAGGACATGGCCGGCAACCCGAACACCTCGGTCGACCCGGCCGTGATCGATCGGGTCGTCAGGGGTTTGGCGGCCCACCTCACGGAGCGCAAGAGCATCCTGGCGCTGCTCGAGGAGCCCGAGCCCGATCCCGTGAAGGCCCCGGTTGCCGTCAAGAAGGGGGCCGCGGCCCGGAAGAAGCCGGAGTCGGACGGGGGAAAGGCCATCGAGAAGGCGACCGCGGACCTGCTCGAGCCGATCTACCGGGCGCGGGCGGCCAAGAAGGAGGATTTCCTGAAGACCTACGGCCATGCCCTGAACCGGTATCTTCCGCCGCTGTTGCGCAACCACCTGGTCCCGCGCATCCAGGCCATGATCGTTCTGGGCCAGGCCGGAAGCAGCGAGTCCCTCGGCCTGTTCCAGAACGAGATCGCCAGCCGCTCGCAGGTGCTCTGGGTCAAGCTCTGGGCGCTCGAGGGGATCAGCAACATCAAGGAATACGGTGGTCGATTCCCGGCCGACGAGGAGAGCCGGGTCGCGCGGACCGTCTCCGAGTTCCTCAAGCAAAAGGAACTCCCCTGGCTGATCCAGCTTCGCGGGCTCGAGGCGCTCGGGGCCCTGCGCCAGGCCGCGCTGCCCACCGCGCCTTCCCTGGCGCCGATGGCCAACACGGCCATGTCGTACCTCGCCGACACCGACGCCCGGCTGGAAGTCCGCACCGAGGCGGCCCGTGCGCTGGCCCTGATGAACGTCTCGTCGGTCCCCCGCTACAATTACCGTCTGGTCGCCTACGGCACCGGGCTGGTCGCCGCCGACGTCGGGGACGAGTTCGGCGAACTGTTCATCGAGAAGCCCGCCCATGTCCAGAACCGTCCCAAGGCGCAGTACCTCGCGGCGCTCCTGGCCGGACCGGTCTTTCAGAGCCTTGACGGCGTTCCCGACAGGACCAACTCGGGGCTGATCGTGGCGGCCTCCAACGATCAGAATGCCTCCAAGTACGTCCGCAAGGTGCTGGATCTGGTCAAACAGGAGACGCAGGCCACGATCTCGCTGCTCGGCTCCCCTCCGACTCAGTACGGGAAGCGCAAGCAGGAGCTGGCGAAGACCACTGCCGCGCTGCGGAAGTTTCTCGGGGACAACCCGCCGCCCAGCCGGCGCCTGGTGGACAAGGGGCCGCAGTTCAACTTCGGCCAGCCGGCCGGCGCCTGGCGCCGGCTGTCCGAGCAGCCCGTGGCGGACAACCGGCGTGGGCGCTAGAACGGATCTGCTGAGTTCGATCGCGGTCGCGATTCCGATCCCTGAGATCCGCGACTACCGCGCCGTCAACCTCGAGATCGTCCGGCTGCTCGAGCAGGGCCACCGGACGATCCGACTGGCCGGCGTCGGGGGCCAGCGTCTGCTGGCCGCGGGGCTCATCGGCGACTGGGAGGCCGAGATTCTTGTCGACGGAGACGCTGGGCCCGAGCTGGCCGCCGGGCTCGACGCGCCGGGACTCACGATCATTGGTGGGGGCGCGGCCGAGGACGGCGCGGCGAGCGGCCTCCGCGCCGGGCGGGTCACGGTCATGGGACAGGTTGGGACGGCCTTCGGCTACGCCCAGCGCGGCGGCCTGGCGGTGGCCGTAGGGCGCGCAGGGCCCCGCGCCGGGCTGCTCCAGGCGGGCGGCGACCTGGTGCTCCTGGGCGGCGCCGGGCCGCTGGCCGGCGAGCGCCAGTCTGGCGGCCGCCTGTTCGCGAGGGGCCGACTCGGCGCACACGAGGCCCACGGCCGGCGCGGCGGCCAGTTCATCTGGATCGGCACCGAGAGCAAAACCGAGCACGAAGGCCATCGCGCGGCCTGGCTGTCGGCGATCGGTCCGGTTCGCCGGTGGCTCGACGGTGCTGACCCGGCGGTTCCTGGCGACGCCACTCAACTGGACTGATCACTCACACCGAGGCGACACAGCATGAACCGCCTCTGCCCCATCGCACAAGGATCTCCGGCCGCGGCACTCGTCGTCACCGCGGCGCTGCTCGCCCCCGGCTGCTCGCGCGTGTTCGGACCCGTGCCGAGGCCAGTCGCTCAGGTGCGCGGGCAGTTGCACGAGGGCGGTCGGCCGATCTCGGGCGGCTGGATCGAGTTCATGCCGTCGGGCGGTACGATTGGCAATCTGCGATCGGCGCGAATCGACGCCGACGGGAAGTTCGACGCCGACCGTGTCGCCGTGGGCGAGAATGCCATCCGCGTGGTCAACGCGCACGTCGACGCCACGCCGTATCTCAACATCCTGGGGCACACGGTCTCACCGATCCGGAGAGTGATCCGCTCCGACGACCGCGCGGCCCTGTCGATCGACCTCCGCGACGAGGCGCTCCGCTTCCACGAAACCCGCCGTCGCCAGGTGGCGACCTTCGCGGGCGCGGCTGCGGACTCCGGGGACCATCGCCCGTGAACCGACCAACCAGCGATCTCCTGCCCGCCGGCAGCCTCGCCGGTCCGAAGGACTCGCCGCCCGCGCCCGCGGCCGAAACCCCGGCTGCCGCCGCGAACGTTGAACGCGCCCTGATCAGCCTGCTCTACCGGGACAGGGCCGGCGCCGTGCATTCGGACTGGCCGGTCGGCCGGATCGGCGAGGCCCTCGCGGACGACCAGGGATTGCTCTGGCTCGACTTTCAGGCCCAGGAGGATGCAGCCGTTCACGAAGTCGAGGAGATCCTTCGTAACGTCTTCGGCTTCCACCCGCTCGCCGTCGAGGACGCCTTGCAGGAGGCGAATATCCCCAAGGTGGACGACTGGGGAGATTACCTGTACCTGGTCTTCCGGCTGCCGCACATCAGCAGCGATTCGGACGAGCTGACGCTCCAGGAAATCGACGCGTTCCTCGGCCTGAATTACCTGGTTACCTATCATGTTGCGCCGCTGGAGATCCTGGCCGCCGAGCGCGACTCAATCGTGCGCGACCCGCGCGACCGCCTCCGCATGGGCGCCGACTACCTGCTATTTCGCGTGCTGGAGAAGGCCGTTGACAGCTCGCTCGCGGCGATCGAACGCCTGGACGAGCGCGTGGACATGATTCAGGACATTGTCATCGAGCACCCGTCGCCGAAGGTGGTCCGTCGGATTTTCCGGATCAAGCGGTCGGCCATCCGCCTGCACAAAACGCTGGGCCCCCAGCGCGAGGTGCTGAACCGCCTGGCCCGCGACGAATACCGGGCGGTCCGGCCCCAGCATCGCGTCTACTTCCGCGACCTCTACGACCACCTGGTTCGCATTCATGATATCTCGGAGAGCCTGCGGGACCTGATCGCCGGGACGCTCGAAACCTACTTATCGGTCATCTCGAACCGGACCAACGACATCATGAAGACGTTGACGATGGTCTCGGTGATGTTTTTGCCGATGACCTTTCTGGCCGGGTTCTTCGGGATGAACTTTTTCGGCGAGCCCCTGGCCCTGCGGAGCCCCCTGCCGCGGGGGTTGCTCTTCGTCGCGACCTGCGCGATGATGGCAATATCTCC
>JAKAUH010000060.1 GCA_021818605.1 Planctomycetota bacterium | reverse complement strand
CCGATCGGGATCGTCGGCCCCCGGAAAGGTTCGGTGATGTCGGAGGTGGGTCGCCCGGTAAGCGTGGCCGCTCTCCAGCAGCACGGCCCCCATGACAAACAGAGCCCACTCGGTCTGGCGGCGAGAGAGCTCCAGCGACCCGTGGACGACGTCGTGCGTTACGGTGACCACTGCCACGAAGATCAGGAAGACCAGGAACGGGGTCAGCCACCACAACCCGGCATGTGCCGCCATTGCATAGGCCGCAATGCCCAGGAATGGGCGGGCCATGGCGAGCCGGCGCTGCCCGCGCGTTGTCGCGAGGAGGCCATCGCCGAGAGTCTCCAGGGGCGGTCTCTCGTAATTATCGCACACTGATTGCTGCATGTGACGCTCCCAGGGCACGAGGAATGCGGGGGCGACGCCTCGCGCCGGCGAGCACCCCTTCGGCGACGAGGCGGCTTCCGAGGCAACATGCGACCGTCCCCAGGCCCGGCCAGGTGCCGTCGCCGGCCAGCCAGTAGCCGGGCACACCGATGTCGTGGGGGACGGCGCGCTGGTTCGAGTTCGTGACGGTCTGCCGGACACCGCCCACGGCGCCGCGTGGCCGCCCGGTGAACCGCTCATAAGTCCTCGGAGAGGCCACCTCGAACACGACGGCGTCCCGGCCCAGCTCGGGATAGATCCGTCTGGCGAGGGTGACGAGCCGTGTCCCGAGCTCGCGCTTGCGCGTCGCGTACGTTTCCGGCGTGAGACCCTCCCACGCACCGAGCTCGCAGTGCGTCGAGATCATTACAGCGCGGTAGCCCGACGGGGCGCTCTCCCTGTCGCCGGCTGCGGAGACGGAGATGAACATGTTGTTTCCGTCACCCAGCGGCCGGTCGTGGTTCTCCAGGAACTGGTGGTGTGTGAAAGCCTGGCAGGAGACCTCGGCGTCGGGGACGCCGAGGAAGACGACCGCGGCACCGCCGAGGTCCCCGGCATCGCGGCGGAGATACGGAGCCAGTGCTTCGGCGACCGGCCCGGGACCGAATCGGGCCGCGAGCGACGCCGGCACGGCGGCAACGACCTGATCGGCTTCAACCACGCCACGACGCGCGACGACCCGATAGGCCCCCCGGCTCCCGTCAACGCGATCGACCGGACAGCCGACGCGCAGCTCTCCGCCGAGCTGACGGTACCGCGCGATCAGGTGCTTCCAGAACCCGCGCATCCCGCCCCGGGCTCGCGTCAGTCCGGCACCCCGGATCGTGATCCCCAGCGCGGCGTTGATCAATGGCGCCTCGGCCACGGTGCCGTGGACAGTGTCCTGGATGATCATCGCCAGAAGGCCGCGCAGCGGCCGGTCATCGCTCAGCCCGTTCGCCCGCAGCGCATCGGCGACCGTCCAGTGCAGATAGCGCGTCAGAGGCCACCCGGCCGGGCCGACCGCCCTGGCCGCGCGGACCACATCGGCGACACCACGGATCGGCAGCTTGATCCCCCGCCGACTGGCCCGCCAGAAAACCTCCGCCAACCGATCCAGCAGCCTCCAGAGTGATCGGTGGCCAGCCGTGTCCCCGAAGGCCTCCAGTCGCTCCCGCGACCAGGCGGCCGGCTCGCGGAACAGCCTCACGGTGCGGTCGGGCAGCCAGGCCACGTAACCGGGCAGCACCTCGCCCTCGATCGACGGGATCCCAACGCTCTCGAGCAGCTCGCCGCCAACGCCATCCGACCCGAAGTCGACAAGAGTGGTGGCGCCGACGTCGAAGCTGAATCCCCTGCGCCGGTAGAACCCGGCGCACCCGCCGGGCTGCCCATGAGCCTCGAAGACAATCGTTGCGAGGCCGCGTGCCTGGAGCCGAAGCGCGGTCGCGACCCCGGCAAGCCCGCCACCGATGATGGCCGTGTCGTACATTAACGCCCCCTTTGCCTCCCTCGCCCACGCTGGCTCGGCGACGCCGGACGAGCCCAGGATCAGCCGAGAACCTTGTTCGCTCGCCACGGAGCACCCATGTACAGACGAATCGCATATTTCAATTCTATCTGAAAGTTTAGACGATACTGGAGACAAAGGAAAGCCTCCAGCGAGATGAACCTGGATCGGGCGAATGCCGACGCGGACGAACCGGAGAACCACGCCCTTGTGGGATGGCGGACGCTGGTACGAAGCGCTCGGTGATGGGAATAACCCAGAGCGTCTGGCCGTTGCGGAGCGGTGCGGAGAGGGGTACGATCCATATTAATCTGCCGATGCCCTGCCCCGATTTACCTCATCATGGTAACTCCAATCCATGGCCCGAATCTTCCGGTACTCTCTCGTCTTGACCCTGTGCACCATTTCCGTGGCACTCGCTCAGGCCCCTGCCCCGCAGAAGAAGGCGGCCCGGTCCCGGCCGCGTGTTACCATTCGCGATGCCGAGCTGGCAGCGCGGTCGATCCAGATCCCCGAGGGGCTGCGCCTGGGGATCTTCGCGACCGAGCCGATGGTGGGTAACCCCGTGGCCCTGGGGATCGACGAGCGCGGCCGAGTGTACGTGGCCGAGACCTATCGCCTCTACCGCGGCGTTACCGACACTCGCCGGCACATGAAATGGCTTGATGACGACATGGCCAGCCGAACCATCGACGACCGCGTTGCCATGTTCCGAAAGTATCTCAGCAAACGGGAATTCGAGGGCTGTCGCGGGGTGACCGACCAGGTCCGTCTCATCGAGGATACCAACGGCGATGGCAAGGCCGATCGCGCCTCGGTCTTCGCCGATGGTTTCGACAATGTCCCCGATGGTCCGGCGGCAGGGGTCGTGGCGCGGAATGGGTCCGTCTGGTTAACGTGCATCCCGGATCTCTGGCTGCTCCGCGACGATAACGGCGACGGCAAGGCTGACGTGCGCCGGTCGCTCTCGCACGGATACGGGGTCCACGTCAACTACCTCGGGCACGACCTCCATGGGCCCGTCTTCGGCCCAGATGGCAAGCTCTACTTCAGTATCGGCGATCGCGGCTTCAACGTCCGGACCGGCGGCCGGAAGCTCGTCTGCCTCGACACCGGCGCGGTGCTCCGCTGCGACCCCGACGGGTCGGACCTGGAGATCTTCGCGACGGGCCTCCGTAACCCGCAGGGTCTGGCATTCGATCGGTTCGGCAACCTGTTCACCGGTGATAACAACTCCGACAGCGGCGATAAGGCGCGCTGGGTCCACGTCGTCGAAGGAGGAGACAGCGGCTGGCGAATCGGCTATCAGTACCTCAGGGAGCCGGTCGCCCGCGGCCCGTGGAACGCCGAGAAGCTCTGGTATCCCCGGTGGGAGGGCCAGGCCGCCTATATCTTGCCGCCGCTGATCAACATCGCCGACGGCCCGTCGGGCGTCGCCTGCGAGCCTGGGGCCAGTCTGCTACCCGACCGCTATCGTAACCGCTTCTTCCTCTGCGACTTCCGCGGTGCGTCGGGCCAGAGCGGGATCCGATCGATCGCGATGGAACCTCAGGGGGCGTCGTTCAGGGTGGTCGATAACGACAAGTTCATCTGGAGAGTCGAGGCCACCGATGTCGAGTTCGGCCCTGACGGCGCCCTCTATCTGACCGACTGGATCGAGGGGGCTGGCGCGACCGCGACCGGCAAGGGCCGCATCCGGACGGTCTTCGATCCAGCACGTGTCTCGGATCCTCGGGTGCGCGAGGTCAAAACGCTGCTGGCTCGCGGGATGGCCGGCCGCCCGGATGACGAGCTGGCAACGCTGCTGGCCCACCCCAATATGCGGGTCCGGCAGGAGGCCCAGTTCGCCCTGTCCGCGAAGGGGCCCGCAGCCATCGTGACGCTCGCCGGTTCAACCAGGCCCGAGAACGATCAGCTCGCCCGCATTCACGCCATCTGGGGGCTCGGCCAGGTCGGCCGTACGGCTCCCGCCGCGCTCGAGGCGATCGCCCCCCTGCTCGACGACCAGGACGCAGAGGTTCGGGCCCAGGCGGCGCGGGTGCTCGGCGATGCCCGCTGGGTCCCATCGGGCGCGGCGCTCACGGCGAGGCTCAGCGACTCCAGCTCGCGCGTGCGCTTCTTCGCCGCGATCGGCGTGGGCAAGCTCCGCTGGCACGAGGCGGTCGCGCCGCTCCTCAAGATGCTCCGCGACAACGCCGATCGCGACCCCTACCTCCGGCACGCGGCCGCGATGGGCCTGGCGGGGATCGGCGACGTCAACGCCCTGCTCGCGGCGGCGTCCGACTCGTCGCCATCGGCCCGGATGGGGGTCCTCCTGGCGCTTCGCCGTCTTGAAGATCCCGAGATCGCCCGATTCCTCACCGACGCCGATCCTCTCCTGATTCTTGAGGCCGCCCGTGCGATCTACGACGTCCCGATCGCACCTGCGCTGCCGGGCCTGGCGAACCTACGGGTCTCGGCGGCCTCGTCGCAACCGCTCCTCCGCCGCGTACTCAATGCGAACCTCCGCATCGGAGGGCCCCGGAATGCCTCGACCCTCGCGGCGCTGGCCGCGAGAAGCGACATGCCCGTCCCTATCCGCGTCGAGGCCTCGCAGGCCCTGGCTGCCTGGGCGAAACCTCCGGGGCTCGACCGGGTTGTCGGCCTGTGGCGGCCCATGGCGCCGCGACCGACCAAGCCCGCGGTCGATGCACTCCGGCCGGTACTGGCGAACCTGGTCAAGGACGCCCCGGACGCCGTGACGCTCGCCTCGCTGCGGGCGATCGGACCGCTCCCTCTCGGAGAGGCCGGTCCGCTCCTGTCGGCCCTGATCCTCGACGCGAGCCGGAAGCCCGATCCGAGGGCCGAGGCCCTCCGGGCGCTCGATCGGCTCCATGACGACGGCCTGGGCGCCGCCGTATCGCGAGCCCTGAAGGACCGCGTCCCGTTGCTGCGCGTCGAGGCGCGCAAGCTCCTCGCGAAGCTCGATCCCGGCGAGGCCATCCCGATCCTGGAATCGGCCCTGGAAAAGGGCGGCGTGGCCGAACGCCGGGGGGCGTTCGCGGTGCTCGGCGACATGAACGGCCCTGCCGCCGACCGCATCCTGTCGCGCTGGCTCGACCGGCTCGGCACGAAGGGCGTCCCGCCCGAGCTCGAGCTCGACCTGCTCGACGCCGCCAGCCGGAGGAAGGACCCCGGTATCGCGCGCCAGCTTCACCGGATCGACGAGGCGAGGACCCACGACGACCCGCTCGCTGCCTATCGGGAAACCCTCGTCGGCGGCGACATCGTGAACGGGTGGAAGATCTTCTCGCAGAAGGCCGAGGTCGAGTGCATCCGATGCCACAAGGCCCGCGACCGAGGAGGCGAGGTCGGTCCCGACCTCAACGGCATCGGGATTCGCCACGACCGGCGCTACATCCTGGAGTCGATCGTCACCCCGGACCGGCAGATCGCCAAGGGCTTCGAGACCCTGGTGGTCGCCACGGCCGACGGGCAGGTCCACACCGGTATCGTCAAGGAGGACACACCCGACCACATCCGCCTCATCATGCCCGACGGGAAGTTCGTGTCGGTGCCAAAAGCCGATATCGAGCAGCAGAGGCGAGGTGCATCGGCCATGCCGCAGGACCTGATCAAGCATCTCTCCCGCTCTGAGATCCGCGACCTGGTCGAGTTCCTGGCCACGCTGAAGTGATGACAGCGGAGAATGCAGAAACCAAAGCTGTGTGGCTATCTGGACGGCGCCTCTCATTCGATCACTGGTGACCTTGTACAGGTATCATCCTCGCCCCCGTTCCGGCTCATCGCCGTGCGCCGTGCACACCGAAGGCTCCTCTGCCATGAAACACAACCCGTTCTTCCTGGTCGGCCTCGCCCTGCTGCTCTTTGCCCTCGGCAAGCCGGCTGTCGCCGCCGAAAGGCCGAACCTCATTTGGATCATGGCCGACGACCTCGGCCATGGCGAGCTCGGCTGCTATGGCCAGAAGCTCATCCAGACTCCGCATCTCGACCGAATGGCCCGGGAAGGAATGCGATTCACCCGGTTCTATGCCGGTGCCACGGTGTGCGCGCCGTCGCGCAGTGTGCTGATGACCGGTCAGCACCATGGCCATACGCGCGTCCGTGGCAACGCCGGGCCGAGGAATCCGATCGCGCAGGCTCTGCGCGCCGACGACGTGACCGTCGCCCGCCTGTTGCACGACGCCGGCTATCGGACAGCGCTCGTCGGCAAGTGGGGGCTGGGGGACGTCGGACCGGCCGAGAGCGGCCTGCCGCGCAAGCACGGCTTCGACGAATTCTTCGGCTATCTCAACCAGCGGCACGCGCACAATCACTTCCCGGACTTCCTCTGGCGCGACGAGCGGCGCGTGTCACTTCCCAACGTTGTCACGCCGGCCGGCAAGGACGGCGCCGGCCACGCCACCAGGGCGACCGCCTACGCCGACGACCTCTTCGCCGAGGAGTGCCTGAAGTTCGTGAGCGAGAATCGGAACCGGCCGTTCTTTCTCTACTGGAGCATGGTGATCCCGCACGCCAACAACGAGCGGACGCGGGCGCTGAAGGATGGGGCCGAAGTCCCGGACTACGGGCCGTATGCCGACAAGGACTGGCCCGCTCCCGACAGGGGGCACGCCGCGATGATCACTCGCCTTGACGGCCACGTCGGTCGTCTGCTGGAGCAACTCAAGGCGCTCGGGCTGGATGCCCGGACGCTCGTCATCTTCACCAGCGACAACGGCCCGCATAACGAAAGCCATCACAACCTCGCCCGGTTCCGACCCTCGGGGCCGCTCCGGGGAATCAAGCGCACCCTGACGGACGGCGGCATCCGCGTGCCGATGATCGCCCGATGGCCGGGCAAGATCGCAGCGGGGACCACGAGCCAACACGTCGCGTATTTCGGCGACTGGATGGCGACCGCGGCGGAACTCGCCGGAGCCCGGCTGCCCGAGCATCGCGACTCCATCAGCTTCGTACCAACGCTGATGGGTAAGCCAGACCAGCAGGCGAATCACGAATTCCTCTACTGGGAATTCCACGAAGGAGGCTTTCGCCAGGCCGCTCTCTATCAAGGGCGCTGGAAAGGCATCCGCGAATGGCGTCCCGACGCATCGCTGGTGCTGTATGACCTGGACTTCGTCCTTATCAAAATG
>JAKAUH010000486.1 GCA_021818605.1 Planctomycetota bacterium | reverse complement strand
GATCCCACGATCCGCTTCGCCGCCATCCAGTGGATTGGCGAGCGTCGGATCGAGATGTATCGCCAACGATTGATGGCCGGCCTGGGCTCGGGCTCGACGACGCCCGAGGTCTTCCAGGCCACGCTCGCGTCGCTCGAGCTGCTCGACAACCGCCGCCGCGACTCGCGCGACGAGCAGGCCGGCGAGGACTACATCGTCGGCCTGCTGAAGGACGCGCACACGCCCCCCGTGATCGTGGCACGCTGCCTCCGGATGCTCCGGGCCGATCACCCGGCGCTCTCGCCGTCGTTGCTCGACCGTCTGCTCGAGTCGGCCCACGCGAAGGTCCGCATCGAGGCGATTCGCTCGCTGGCGCAGGGCCATCAATCTCAGCGCACCACAACCCTCGCCCGACTGGCCTTCGACTCGTCGCTTGACGTGAATCTTCGAGCCGCCGCGATCGATGGCCTGGCCTGGGACGCGGCCGATCAGCGTGAGCGCCTCCTCGACCTGGCCGGCTGCGGGCCGAGGATTTTGCGGCGCGAGGCCCTGCGCGGCCTGCGGAGTCTCCAGCTCGATGACCGCGATACGCGATGGATCCGCTGGGCCAACCAGGGCGATCCCGATGCCCTCGCGCTCATCGACCGCATCGGTGCCCCAGCGCCGGTGTCGAGATCGACCGAGTTGAGCGCGAACGTCGATCGATGGCTCAGGCTGCTGGATGGTCCCGCGGACCCCGCCGCCGGCGAGCGAGTGTTCTTCCACGCAACGGGCCCGGGCTGTTACCGCTGCCACCAGATCGACGGCCGCGGCGGCCGGGTCGGCCCGGACCTCTCGACGATCGCCTCGGCCGGCGACCGCCGCCGGCTGGTCGAGTCGATCCTCGCACCCAGCCGCGAGATCGCCCCGCAGTTCGTCTCGTGGCGGGTCGCTCGTACCGACGGCACGGTCTTCAACGGCGTCCTGCTCGAGACGACGGCTGATGGCACGGTCATCTTCGGCGACGTCGACGGCCGCCGGATCGCCGTCAAGCTCCACGAGATCGCCGACCGCCGACCACAGAAGACGTCGATCATGCCCGACAACCTGGCGGCCACGATGACCGTGCAGGAGCTGCGCGACCTGCTGGCCTTCCTTCACGGCCGGGCACCGGGATCGGCTTCGACGTTGGGGAAACCGAGTTCTCGTTGAGTGGGGATCAATCGACACCCGGCAGGCTATCGGCGACGAGGCCCAATCCACCTTCACTCCTTCAACGGCGAAACCCATGAAACACCTGCCGCGCGACCTGGCCCGCAAGTTCGCCTTCGACTGGCGCGATGAGCCCGTGCTCTCCGTCGAGCCGGGCGAACTGTTCGAGGTCCAGACGTACGACGCCAGCAACGGCTACATCCGCTCCGAGCGCGACCTGGCGATCCCCGCGCTGCGGCCGGGGTTCGACCGCATGCCGCCGCAGGCCAACCCGATCGCCGGCCCGATCCGGGTTGAGGGAGCCGAGCGCGGCGACGCCCTGATCGTGATGATCGACGAGATCGAGGTCGACGCGTATTCGTGGATCGCGATCGGCCCCCGCCGCGGTCCGCTGGGCGAGTCGACGCGATGGCCCGAGCTGTCGAGCGACTACACCACGCGGATCTTCCGCCACACTCCCGGCCCCAGCGGCACGATGCGCGACGGCACGCTCCACTTCGACGCAACGCGCTCCTGGCCGATCACTCCCTTCGTCGGCACGCTCGGCGTCGCCCCCGATCGCGAGGTGACGACCAGCATCGACGGCCAGGGCGAATGGGGCGGCAACCTGGATATCCGCGACGTCGCGCCCGGGAACCGGGTCCTACTGCCGGTGTTCCACTCTGGCGCGCTCTTCTACCTGGGCGACGTCCACGCCAGCCAGGGCGACACCGAGTTCACCGGCACCGCCGCCGAGACGTGTGCCACGGTCCGCCTGCGCCTCGAGCTGAAGAAGGGATACCGCATCCCCGGCCCTCGGATCGAGACGCCGCGCAGCCTCATCGCGATCCACGCCGACCGGCCGCTGGATCACGCCGTCGAGACCGCGACAATCTACCTGATGGACTGGCTGATTACCGAGCACGGCTTCTCGCCCACGGATGCCTACTGCCTCGTCAGCACCTGCCCCGATTTTCGGATCAACGTCTACCAGATGTGCCGGATCCGGAACCTCCGGCCCGTGGCGGGCGCCGAGATCCCCAGAGCGTATCTTCAGGAAGGGTCATCATGAGCACCCCCGTCGCCGTGAGCCCGCCGCGAATCACGCGCGCTGCCCGTCCGCCCGGCCCGCCGCGCCGCGGGCTGGCGGGCAACCTGCGCGAGTTCAGCGCCGACCGGCTGGGCTCGCTCGACCGCTGGGCCCGCGAGTACGGCGACCTGGTCTCGGCCCGGTTCGGCCCGATGCCGATCCTGTTCGCCAACCACCCCGACCTCGTCGAGGAGGTGCTCGTCCGCCAGAACCGCAAGTTCATCAAGCATTACCGCCTGCGCCAGGCGAAGCTGACGCTCGGTCAGGGGCTGCTCACCAGCGAGGGCGATTTCTGGCGCCAGCAGCGCAAGCTCGCCCAGCCAGCGTTCCACCGCGACCGGATCGCCGGCTACGCCGACCTGATGGTCGGATTCACCGACCGCCTGCTCGCCGAGTGGTCCGACGGCCAGGCCCGCGATCTCCAGGCCGACCTGATGCGGCTGACGCTCGAGATCGTCACCAAGGCCCTCTTCGGCGCCGAGTTGGGCGGCGACGCCGCCGAGGTGCGCGAGGCGATGGAAACCCTGATGCACAGCTTCCTCGCCACCACATCGAGCCCTGTGATTGTGCCGCGATGGATCCCGACGCCGAACAACCTCCGCGTGAAGGCCGCGATCCGCCGGCTGGATCGCGTGCTCTTTCGCATCATCACGCGTCGACGCGAGGAGAACCAGGACCGCGGCGACCTGCTCTCGATGCTGCTGGCCGCGCGGGATGATGAGAGCGGCCGCGGGATGACCGACCGCCAGCTCCGCGACGAGTGCATGACGCTCTTCCTCGCCGGCCATGAGACCACGGCGAGCACGCTGGCCTGGGCATGGTCGCTGCTGGCCCAGCACCTCGAGGCCGAGGCCCGGCTGCATGAGGAGGTCGACGCCGTCCTGGGCGAGCGTCTGCCGACGCTGGCCGACCTGCCCAAACTCGCCTTCGCCGATCACCTGATCACCGAAACCCTGCGCCTCTATCCGCCGGGGTGGATGCTCGGCCGCGAGTCGATCGCCCCCTTCGAACTGGGCGGATACCGCTTCGGCAAGGGCGTCACGGTCTTCATGACGACCTACGTCATCCACCGCGACCCGCGGTGGTACGACGACCCGGAAGCCTTCCGCCCCGAGCGCTGGGCCGACGGCCTGCTCCAGCGGATCCCACGCTACGCCTACTTCCCCTTCGGCGGCGGCCCGAGGATCTGCATCGGCAACAACTTCGCCCTGATGGAGGCCACACTCGTCCTGGCCACCATCGCCCGCAAGTACCGCCTGAGTCCGGCCCCCGGCGCGACTGTCGAAGTGCTGCCGTCGATGACCCTCCGCCCGTCGCACGGGATGCCAATGATCGTGTCTCAGCGATGAGGCAAACGCGTCCAATCCAGGTGCCCCCCGAGTGGAGGAGCCAGCGATGATCGAGAAGGCGTCGTTTCGCAACTTCAAATCCCTGCGACACGTCGACGTCAACCTCGAACGCCTGACGGTCTGCGTGCGGCCGAATTCGTCGAGGACGAGGAGCGTCCTTGAAGGTCTCCGCGTGCTGTCCCGCGCCGGCGACTCCGAGACAAAACCGGGTGGCGTTGCTCTGTAAAAATCCTGGTCGTCCCGGGCGGCCTGGATAGACACGCTCGACCGGCCCCCTGTTTTGCAGGAACTGCCGGGCCGGATAGATCAACCAGGGCGAATCCGAAGCTGGCTTTCTACAGAGCAAACGGACATCAATTCCGGCCCCAATTCCAGCCCCCAGAGAAAACCGAGGCGCCGAGAGGAGAGCTGCTGGTCGAGATCGATTCGATCGTTCGAGCCGAGTCGGCGACGAATGGTCCTCGATGAGCCGGAATGGCCGCACTTTCCCGTCTTCTCTGCGTCTCTGCTTCCTCTGCAACTCTGCATGGAATCCGATCGGGACACCCCGGGTTGCGGCCGTGCCGCAGTAGGTCAGACAGTCCAGCCCAACGCGGCCCGGTCCCGAAGTGAGACGGAGCGCTGACCCGAACACGCGGAGAATCCTGTCAGCGTAACCCTTGATTCGGCCGTTCATTGGGGACAATCTCATCGAGAGCCGGGATAAGCTGGCGGCCGGCGCTCCAGTAATCCCTGTGGGGAGGAAAGGACGCCGGGCGGCCGGAGGGGCGGAGGCACCGGCAGGTCGTCCAGGCAAGCGCAGCAGAGCAGAGCACAGTAGAGCAGAGCAGAGCACCCTGGCACGCCGAATCGATCGATCGACGGGAGGTCCGTGGGCATGACGCGCATCGCAGCAGGCTCGGTGATCCGGCAGCTTGGGGCGATCTTCGACGGCGGCGCATCGGCCGGCGCGACGGACGGACAGCTCCTGGAGCAGTACGTCGCGAGCGCAGGTGCGGCCGACCCGGCGGGCGAGGCGGCATTCACGGCGCTCGTGGCGCGGCACGGGCCGATGGTGCTCTCCGTCTGCCGGCAACTCCTGGGCGACGCGCAAGATGCCGAGGACGCCTTTCAGGCCGTGTTCCTCGTGCTGGCCCGAAAGGCCCGGTCAATCCGCGAGCCGGACCTGCTAGGTAACTGGCTGTATGGGGTCGCGGTCCGGACGGCACGGTGCGCCCGGCAGCAGATCGCTCGCCGGCGGCGGCGGGAGGAGGCTCACGCGATGCGAACGCTCGGACTCGATGCCGGTGAAGCGGGCGCGGGCCTGAGCTCGAGCGCCAGCGCCAGGTCAAGTTCAACCGCCAGCATCAGGGCGTCGGCCGCGGTTGGTCCCTCGGCGGATCAGCCGGCGATCGATCGCGAGCAGGCCGAGGCGCTCCACCGCGAGGTCGATCGCCTGCCGCGTGCCTTCCGCCTGCCGGTGGTGCTCTGCTACTTCGAAGGCCTGTCGCTGGATGAGGCCGCGCGCCGGCTCCGCTGCCCGGCCGGCACGGTGGGCAGCCGCCTGGCGCGGGCGAAGGCAAAGCTCCGCGCCGGGCTGGCAAAGCGCGGCGTGACGCTCTCGACCACCGCCATCGCCGGAACGCTCGCACTCGCGACCCGGTCCGCCTCGGCGTCGGCGTCCATTCCTCCCCTCCTGTGCGATTCCACGACCCGGACCGCGCTGGCATTCGCCGCCGCGGCCCGTCACTCCGCTGTCGGCGGAGGCGTGGGCGCGGCGCTGGCCTCGGCCTCGTCGTCGTCCTCGCCGGCATCCGTCGCGGCGCTGGCCCAGGAGGTCCTTTCCGCCATGCTCGTCCAAAAGCTCAGGCTCGTCGCCATCACGACCGCCGCCCTGGCCGCGCTCGCCGCCGGGGCGGGTTATCTCACTCTTTCCCTGCGGGCCTCGGCCATCGGCCCCGAGGGCGCGCCGCTCGCGGCGAATTCGAACCCGCGGCCCGCCGCGGCGTCCGCACCGTCACCCCCGGCCGACGAGCGGATGACGGTCGCCGGCCGCGTGCTCGACCCCGACGGCAAGCCGGTCAAGGGCGCGGCCGTCGATCTGGTCGCCTGGCCTCGGTCGCCGTGGGTCGCCACCAGCGAGGAGATCGACAGCCCGATCCTGCTGGGCCAGACGAATTCCGACGCCGACGGCCGGTTCCGCATCGACGCCACCCGCACCGGGTCGAACCGCGTCTTCGAGGTCCACCTGCTGGCCGCCGCATCCGGATTCGGGCTCGGCTGGGCCGACCTGAACCCCGACGCGAAGGAGCCGACCGCCGAGATCCGCCTCCAGCCCGAGCAGCTCCTGCGTGCCCGGCTGGTGGACGTCACCGGCGCACCGGCGCGGGGGGTCGAGGTCCGCGTGAAGAGCCTCTCCCGCCCGGGCAACAACCGAAGTTCCGGCGAGCGGGCCGACGGCGTCTGGATCTACACCCGTCCGCCCGAGGGGAACCGCACCTGGCCGCGGCCGCTCAAGTCCGACGACCAGGGCCGGATCGTGATTCACGGCGGCGTCCGCGGGACGAGCGTCAGCCTCGGCGTGGACGACCTGCGGTTCGCCCGGCAGGGCCTGACCCTCGACACCGGCCTGATGGCCGCCTTCCGCGAGAAGACCCTGGCCCTCCAGCCCTCGCGGATCATCGAGGGCCGCGTCATCGCCGCCGACACCGGAAAACCCGTGCCCAACGCGATCGTCTCGGCCTCGACCTTCGTCGAAAACGCGACGGCCCGCGGCTACTTCACCGCCAAGTTCCACGCCGACGAGAAGGGGCACTTCAAGATGAACCCGATCGCCGGCGCGAGCTACACCCTGGGCGCGTTCCCCACCAGCGGCGAGCCGTACCTGGTCCCGCAGGAGGAATTCGCGATCCCGCGCGGGGCCATCAAGGCGACCCATGATATCAAGATGCCCCGCGGCGTGCTGATCGCCGGCAAGGTGGTTGAGGAAGGCACCGGCCGGCCGCTCGCGGGATCGAGCATCCAGTACATGCCGATGAACCGCGACGGCCGCGGCGTGCTCTCGGGCTGGCAGGCGATTGAGGCGAGCGGCGAAACCGGCGAGTTCCGGATCGCCGTCCCGCCCGGCAAGGGGCACCTGCTGGTCTTCGGCCCGACGGGCGACTACGTCCTCGGCGAGATCGGGGCGACCATGCTGGACAACGGCAAGCCGGGCGGGAGGCGCTACCGCGCCGCGGCGATCATTCCCTATGAGGTCAAGGCCGGCGACGCGCCGCACCAGGTCACCGCGACCCTGCGGCCCAGTGTGACCGTTCGCGGCCGGGTCGAGGGGCCGGATGGGCAGACCGTCACCAATGCGATGATCCTGACGACGCTGCACATCGAGCCGTTCAACCCCTTCTGGCGGGGCGACTTTCACGTGAAGGTCCGCGACGGCCGGTTCGAGCTGCACGGGCTGGACCCGAAGGGCAAGAGC
>JAKAUH010000004.1 GCA_021818605.1 Planctomycetota bacterium | reverse complement strand
CGGCCACCCGCTGCGTGGTCGACGGATTTCACCGTGATGTGCCAGTCGTCGTTCTCAAAGGTCTTGCCGGCGGCGCTCTCGATCGGGATGATCAGGGGGTTCGACCGGGCTGCCGAGACCGTGACGTCCACCGTGCCCTTGAGAACCTTGATCAGCTTGCCCGGATGCTCCGGCCGATGAAGGTTCACCAGCAGGCTCGTCGCCCCGAGACTCATGTAGGAATTCGGCATCGCCATCACCAGCCCGCCGGAACCTGGAGGGCTGCTCCCTGCCGCGGGCGGCAGCAGTAACTGGCCCAGTTCGTCGACGGCCTCGGTGAGATGGACCAGCCCGACATGGCGGATGGTCATCCTTGGCTCGGGCACGACTCGTAACCGCGCCTGGAACTGAACCACGCGCCCGGGCCGCGACGATCCCGGGGCCGATCTGGCGGAGTCGGGGACGGCCGGATCCGGGCGCGCCGGCGGTCCCGCCGACTTCGAATGCGTCCTCCCAAACGGACGCGCGGACGCCTCGTACGAGACGTGGCTCCGGAATAGCAGCGATTCGACGGTGACATGGAACGGACCGTGGTTCGAGGTGGGCGGGATGACCGGATCCGGGCGGTAGGCCAGCACAAGCGACCGCTGGACCCCGCCTGCCTGGAGCGGCGCGACCTGCCAGTCGAGGACGAACGGCCCGTCGTCGCAGATCCGATCGATGGCCTGCCAGAAGGGGATCGGGTTCGGCTCGTGGATCGTGATCCGATGGCCGCCTGCCCTGGGGCCCTGGGCACCCAGCCCCACGTCGAAGCCGACCTGGCGGCTGATCGACTGCACGACCTCGCCGAGCGTCGCGTCCTGGAAGTCGAGGCGAACCATTGACTCCTTCGCCAGCAGTCCACTCTCGATGGTGTGAATGATCGCGCGGGCGCGCGCCCGCAGCTCCGGATCCTTCGCCCTGAGCGCGGCCCGCAGTGCTGGCAGGGCCTTCGGCCCCAGCGTCTCCAGCGACCGGACCGCCTCCTGCTCGGCCTTCTTCGCCGAGCCGAGTCGTTCCAGCAAGGCCGAGACGTCAGGCCCCGAACGATCGGCCTGCCCAAGAATGGCGAGGACGACGAGTTGAGCAATCATGGCAGAAGATCCTCCCGAATCGCCCTCGACGAGCCCGAGGCCGGACCGATAGGTGTTCCGTGACGGGGCATCGACCCGGATCAGCGGGCGGCCGGCAGGCGAGTCCGCGGCACCGCCACGTCAGGTTCCGCCAGGCAACTGGCGCCGTTCGGAGGGATCTCTTGCACGACCACGCTCCGACTCCTCCCGTTGGAACGCCCACCCCGAAACATTCTCAGGGATTGACAATAATCTCACCGGTTGGACGAAACTCGCGGGCGAGGACCGGCAGCGGCTCGCCGGAGCAGGTATCGTCGTGGGAAAAGCCGGCACGGCGCATCCGTACCGGCTCGTCCTCTCGACCGACGCAGGTGACGAAGGGACTCCGTCCCGTCGTCTCGGCGGCATGAAAGACTGCGACCGGGCTATGGCCCGAGGCGACCACGGCATCATCGGCGAAGCCGATCCACTCGCCCTGGCACTGGCCGAGGAACTGGTCACGAACCGCCCGGTATGCGGCCTCGTTCCTGCGCCACTCAGGGTCGATCTGCTGGGCAATCTCGGGGGGCAGAGCATCGGCAAGGCTTCTCATTCGGTCACCTCGTGAGCATCGTGCGGCTGAACATTGATCCTACGGCCGCTCGCTCGATCAGTCGAGTGCCGCGGCCTGGCGCGGCGGCTTTACAAGTGCTCCACGGCCTGAGGGCAGGCGATGCAGCACTTGCTCCGGCCGACGTCGACCGTCTCGGCGACCTTGCGATGGACCGGCTGCTTGTACTCAGTTAGGCTGGTCATCCGGATGCCGCCCACGACGGGCCCGCCAACCATCCCGCCCCACCCAGGAAGGCCGAAGTCGAGCCCGGCGCGGGCCCCGATACCCTCGACGATAAAGGAGTCCCCGCCGATCCCGCCGCCGGGGATCATCCGGACGTGCTTCTCGTCATCGATGATCTCCCGCCGCGAGCGGTCGCCCATCTGGGGGACTTCCACGACGCGGGCGTGGCAACGCAACTTCTGCTACTGCCCCTACTGCTGGTTCATACACTGGTACTGAGGGTCGCGCTGCTGGACACGGGGCGGCACTTGAAGCAGAAGTCGATCGGGCAGCGGGGCAGCGGTACACCTGCGGACCCATCGACACCACACACACCGGGCACTGGGCCGTAACCCCCAACGCGACGATAAGGTCTTGCGTTTGAGCGATCAACCAGCTTCGTACCCCCCTTGCGGCGTCGCGGATTGACGGTCACTCAGAACCCGCGGACTGTGCTAACCCGAGACGCGAGCCCCAGCAGCCTGACTCGCGGCGCATCCCGCGGTCCCCGGGCCTCAATCCTACGCGAATCGTCGCCGCTCGAGTCAGGGTCTGCGCCCTCACCGGCCCCCCTGGTTCTCGCGTTTCGGCGGCTTCCCTCTAGCCACCTGAGCGACGATTCGTAAAATACGTTCAGAATGAATTGAACGAAACGGCCGCCCGCGAGAGCCGTGTCTCGGGTCGGCCGGTTGGCGTTTCGACCGACTTCAGCCCGGGAGGCCCCGGTTCCGTGTACGGCGGGACGTGCGCCACCGAGAACAGGACCATGAGCGAGCTTTCTCACTTCGACGAGACCGGGGCGAGCCGGATGGTGGATGTCTCCGACAAGGAAACTTCCCTGCGGATCGCCCGGGCCAGCGGCGTGGTGACGATGCGGCCGGAAACGCTCGAGCTGGTCCGGGATCGCCGCCTCTCCAAGGGAGACGTGCTGGAGGTCGCCCGTCTGGCCGGGATCATGGCGGCGAAGCGGACAGGTGAACTGATCCCCCTCTGTCATCCCCTGGGGCTGGACGCGGCGGAGGTTTCCTTCACGCCGGTCGAGCCCGACGGGATTCGCGTCGATTCACGGGTTACGACCCGGGGACGCACGGGGGTCGAGATGGAAGCACTGGTCGCGGTGAGCGTGGCCTGCCTGACGATCTACGATATGTGCAAGGGGACCGATCGAGAGATGGTGATCGGCGCCATCCAGCTCGAGGAGAAGAGCGGTGGTCGGCGCGGACACTACCAAAGGAACCAGGCCGCCGAACCGGCCGAGGGCGCCGGCGAGCCGGGCCCGCGGCGCGACCCATCGCCGAGGCGCGAGGCTTGACCTGACGATCGGTCCGGGGGGAGGAAAGGTCGGATGTCGCCACGAACGTTGACAGGGTCCGGTGAGAGTCCAGGGCGCATCGCGCTCGCCGACCTGTACGCTCCCATCGCCACAGAGCTCGCCGACGCCGAGCGAATCTTCCAGGAGGAGCTGGCCAGCCAGTTCCCGTTCGTTCAGCACCTGGTGGACCACTGCGCCGACTTCCAGGGCAAGCGGCTGCGGCCGGCTCTTGTCCTCCTCTCCGGCCAGGCCTGCGGACGCCTGACGCCCGCCCACAGCGTGATCGCGGCGGTCGTCGAGATGATCCACACCGCGACGCTCGTCCACGACGATATCCTCGACGAGGCGATGGTGCGCCGGCACGCCGCCACGGTCAACGCCGAGTGGGGCAACGAGACCGCCGTGCTGCTGGGCGATTACCTCTTTACCCACGCCTTCCACCTGGCCGCCTCGCTCGAATCGACCCGTGCCTGCCGCTGGATCGGCCACGCCACGAACAAGGTATGTGAGGGCGAGATGCAGCAGGTCCATCACCGCGGCAACCTCGATCTCGACGAGGCCTCGTACTTCACAATCGTCGAGGGCAAAACGGCCGAGCTGACCGCCGTCTCGTGCCGCCTGGGCGCGTCGTACGCCGGGGCGAGCGAGCCCCGCGCGGAAGCCATGGACCGCTACGGCCGGGAGCTCGGCATCGCCTTCCAGATCGCCGACGACGTCCTCGACCTCTGGGGCGACGAGCGCGTCACGGGCAAGAGCCTGGGTACCGACCTGGAGAAGCAGAAGCTCACGCTGCCGCTCATTTATCTGCTGCAACTCGCCTCGCCAGCGGACGCCGCCGAGATCCGACGGATTCTGGAACAGGGCCAGGCCGAGAGCCGCAAGCAGCTCCAACCCTTGCTCGAGAGCACCGGCGCGATCGAACGCGCCTGGCAGTGCGCCAAACATCACGTGAAGCAGGCGCTGGAATCCCTCGACGGCCTGGCCGACTCGAACGCCCGGGACATCCTTCGCATCCTCGCCCAGTATGTCGTCAAGCGCTCGTCCTGAGAAAACCGAGCCACTGCCCGCCCTCCCGACCGTCGCCGACGTCACAGCCGGCCCCGCGCTGCAATTCTTGCAATTACTTGAATTGAAGACCGTGACGCATTTATTATCATGCAATAGGTCCAGGCGCAGCGAGTCGCGTCATTGCCTCTCCGGGATGATGATCGCAGACGCGACGACCGGGGACCCGATGCGGCGGTCACTCGGGGTCACCTCTGGGGTTTTTGCCTAATACAGAGAGGCGCCTGTTCCCCGCATGGGGGAGGCGTCGTACGGTTGAACCATGAGACTTAAAGACAAGCTTCAGATCCTGATGGCTCGGCACAGCCTCAACGGGCAGAAGCTCGCGAAGCTGTCCCAGGTGAGCGATTCAGAAATCTCCCGGATCCTCCAGGGCAAGTCCCGTCCGGGACTCGACAACGCTTTCCGGCTCGCCAAGGCCGTGAATGTCTCGCTTGATTTCCTTGCCGACGAGTCGCTGGACATGGACGCCAGCCAGTCGGGGGACCTGATGTCGCCCGATGAACGCAAGGTCCTGCACCTCGCGCACAAGATTGGCGCCGCCGAGGTCGTGGCCATCCTTGAGAACGTGCGTTTCCTCGGATACGAGGTGGCCATGAGCCGCCTGATCGGCGCCAGGCCGATCATCGAAATCGACCGGGACACCGGTGGCGAACTGCGGCCCGCGCCGACGCTCACAGGTCCGTCGATCACCGTCCCGCAACGCCCCAGCACGGCCACCGCCTGAGGCCGCTCCATGGGCGCACGCAATCTGACCAGCGACTCGATGCCCTGCCGCGGGGGAACTGAGTTCTCCTGAGGCAGGGTTGTTTGCGCGCCGATCCGTTCGGTAAACGGCCGCGCGTTCTCCGGCATGGTTCGGGAGCAGGAGGCAGGCCGGTCAAGCCGATCCCGCGCCGAGACGATCCGCCGGCGATCCGATCAGAACTGCCGGCGCTGGCGGCTGCACGGGATCAGGAGGTTCTGGCGGTACTTGGTCACCGTGCGGCGTGCGACCTTCAGACCCTGCCGCCCCATTTCCTCGACGATCTCCTCGTCCGAGAGCGGGTTCTGCTTGTCTTCCTTGGCAATGATCTCGAGCAGCTTCTGTTTGATCGTATCCCAGGCGATCTCGTCGCCATCGGCCGTGGTGGTCCCGCCGCCGAAGAACCGCTTGAGCGGGAAGATCCCGCGCGGGGTCTGCACCCACTTGTCATCGACGGCCCGGCTGACCGTCGTGACGTGGACGCCGACGCGATCGGCGATCTGCTGCATCTTGAGCGGTTCGATCGACTCGGGTCCCTCGTCGAGGAAATCCTTCTGGTGCTCGATGATGGCCCGGGCGACCTTCAGCAGGGTGTTGCGCCGCTGCTCGATCGACTCGATCAGCCAGCGGGCGGACTGAATGCGCTTCTGGATGTATTCGCGCGTCCGCGGATCGGTTTGCTTGTTGCGCAGCATCTTCTGATACGACCTTGAGATCGCCAGGAGCGGCGTGTTTTCGTCCACGAGCCGGACGTCGTACCCGCCCTGATCGTTGTGCTCGACGAGCAGGTCGGGCACCACGTAATGCGAGTTGTCAACATCGAATGAGGCCCCCGGACGGAAATTCAGCCGCCGCAGATGCTCGATGGCCTCCTTGATCTTCTCGATCGGGATCCCCGTCTTCTTCTCGATCGCGGGCAGGCGGTTGTGCTCCAGGTCCTCGAGGTGCTGTGAGATCAGGGTGTACAGCACGTCGTAGCTCGGCATGTCGGGCGTGAGCTGGAGCAACAGACACTCGCGCAGGTCGCGTGCCCCGACGCCGGGAGGGTCGAGCCGCTGGACAAGGCGAAGCGCCTCCTCGGCCTGCTCCAGCGTCACGGCGCCGTTCAGGTCGCGAACCACGTCCTGAAGCGGCAGCCGGAAATACCCCTTCTCGTCGAGGTTGTTGATGATGTACTCGGCCAGCGCCTGGACCTCGGAGTCGCAGTCGAAGAAGCTGAGCTGGTCGACCAGATCGTCGTGGAACGACCGGGGCCGCGACGCCATGTTCTGCATCGCGTCCTGCTTCCGGTCCGAGTCCTCGCTGAGCGCCGCCCGGCTGCGCCGGGGCCACTCGTCGTAGATCTCGCTCCAGTTCTCGTCGAGGTTGATCAGGCTATCAAACTCGTTGGGCTCCCCGTCAGCCTCGACCTCGGCCGGCGCGGGCGCCGAATCCTCCCCGTCGTTTTCCGACGGGCTCGTCTCCCGCAGCTCCAGGACCGGATTCTCGCTCAGCTCCTGCTCGATCCGCTCCTGCAGCGCCATGATCGGCAATTGCAGGATCTCCATGGACTGGATCATGCGGGGCGCCATCCGAAGGCGCATCTCGGTCCGCATCTGCTGGGTCGTGTCGAGCCTCATTATCTGCGGTTCCGTTCTCTACGAGTCGGGCGGCTGGAGGATGGACTTCGATTCAGGGCGTCGACATTCGATGGTCGCGTCCCACTTCCCAGCAACTATTATGCCGACTTTGCACGAGAAAATGAAGCCCACTCTCGCCGGATGGCGCCGGAAGCCTTGCGGGTCCCACCGACGGGAGCATGCCGGGCCGTCCGGAAATGGGCGTGCGCGCGCCTCAAAGCGGATGACGGCCGGCCATGGCATCGGCCAGCATGTCGCGGTTGGCGAATTCGAGCGTGCTGCCGCTGGCCAGGCCGCGGGCCAGGCGGGTGATCCGGACGCCCGATTGCCCGAAGCGATTGGCCACCAGGAGGGCCGTGCCGTCCCCTTCGAGATTGGGGTTGGTCGCCATGATCAACTCGCG
>JAKAUH010000522.1 GCA_021818605.1 Planctomycetota bacterium | reverse complement strand
GCCTCCGCCAGCTTCCAGGCGATGATCCGGTCGATGGACAGCCAGTCGTGATAGGGCACGCCTCGCGCGCTGGAGGCGCCCAGCATGAGGATGTCGACGGTTGACTCGCCGGGCTCGTCGGGGAACGACGTGCCCAGCCAGGGGAACGGGATGCGCATCCGCGCCAGCCGGGCCGTCGCGACCGCCTCGGCCGCGACAAGTCCCAGGAGCAGGGCGATGCAGACCGACAGCCCGCGTGCCGGCCAACCGGGGCGCGGTCGGCGGCGTCGCCCCCGGATCACGGCGCCCGCCAGCAGGATGGTCGCCGCGGGCAGGGCCAGCAGGACTGCAAGGTACGCGCCTCGGGCCGCGCGCAGGGAGGCGATCGTCGCGTGGAGCTGCGTCGGCGGCGGCATCCAGACGACAAACCACGCAGGGACCAGGACCACCGTCGGATAGATCAGCGCGACGGCCAGGGCGATCCGGAGCACCGGGGAACTCCGTCGCCAGAACTCCCGCGGAGAGAACCGGAAGGGCATCAGGACCTCGACATCTCGTGGTTCGCAGTACCGGACCGGCCGGTTCGTTGCGCACGGCACGCGGCTGGGTGGTGCCGGGTAGGGTGGCGTGGTGCCGCGGCGGTGCCGGCTCGCCGCGACGGCTGCGGGGCATCCTCAGGCCTCGTCGCTCCGGTTTTATTCTATTAGGAGAATCCGGGTGGGAACAGCCGCGTTCGTCCACCCGGGCCGCACCATCGGCGCGGCGCTGACCCCGCCAGGTGCGATTGACGCCGGAGGCTGCATGCCGATACAGTGATTTTTTGAGCGGATGGGCATTCATGTCGTCCGTCACGGGGATGCGACGGGGCGATAGTCATTCGAACGGCCCGCGGCCGATCATTTCCCGTTCGGCGCGACCGCCCGCCCTTCACCTATCCCCGATGAGCCTTTCCTGATGGGAAGCTTCTGGCGCGGGCTGAAGCTCGGCTTGAAGAGCTTGATGCTGCACAAGCTTCGCTCGGGCCTCACGGCCCTCGGTCTGATCTTCGGCGTGGCGGCCGTGATCACCATGCTCGCCGTGGGCGAGGGCGCCAGCCGGGATGCGCAGGCGCGGATTGAGCAGCTTGGCGCGACCAACATCATTCTGCGCTCGGTCAAGCCCACCGAGGAGATGCAGGCGGCGACCGGCCGGCCGACGATGATCCTCAACTACGGGCTGACCTATCCCGACTACGAACGCATCCTCGAGACCGTGCCGACGATCAAGCGGGTGCTGCCGATCCGCGAGATCCGCAAGCAGGTCCGCAGCCGCGAGCATGCCTTCGACGCCCACATCGTCGGCACGACCGCCGACTTCGCCGAGTTCAGCCACCTCCAGATCGAGAAGGGGCGATTCCTCGAGAAGTCGGACAACGACCAGTTTCGCAATTACTGCGTGCTCGCCCACTCGGCGGCCGAGGGACTCTTCCCCTACCAGGACCCGATCGGCCAGCGGATCACCGTGGGGAACACACCCTACATGGTCATCGGCGTCAACGCCGAGCAGGTGCGGAGCACCAAGGACACCAACGGCCTGATCAACCAGGATTTTAACCGCGACATCTACATTCCGCTAAATACCTGCCGCGTCCGCTTTGGTGAGCGGATCATCGATTTCCGCTCGGGCGGCATGATCGCCGAGGAGACCCAGCTCTCACAGATCACCATTCAGGTGAACACCATCGACGACGTCGCACCCTCGGTCGCCGCGATCCAGGGCGCCTACGAGCCCTTTCACCCCAAGAAGGATGTGCAGATCACCGTGCCTTACGACCTGCTCGAGCAGGCGAGGCGCGCCGCCCGGCAGTTCACCATCATCCTGGGCACGATTGCCTCGATCTCGCTTCTGGTCGGCGGCATCGGCATCATGAACATCATGCTGGCCACGGTAACCGAACGTACCCGCGAGATCGGCATCCGCCGCGCCCTGGGTGCCAAGCAGCGCGACATCATCAACCAGTTCCTGATCGAATGCGTCGTGCTCTCGGGCATTGGCGGGCTGATCGGCGTGGTCCTGGGCCTGGGCCTGCCGCGGGTGGTCGTTTATCTCTATCCCGATTACAAAACGATCGTCACGCTGCAATCGATCGTGCTGGCCTTCGGCGTCTCGGTGGGCGTGGGCGTGCTCTTCGGCATCTACCCGGCCCGCCGGGCGGCGCTCATGGATCCGATCGAGGCGCTGCGGCACGAGTGAGTGAACGGGCAGGTCCCGGGTGGACGTCGAGACATCCGGGCATCCCGCAACCCGGCTGACGACCGGCCGGGCTGGTTCCTCCGGCGATCGCGGATTCCGCCGGGTTGATCGGGCCGCGCGCGATCGGTCAGAATGGTCCGGGTCGAGGACTGTCCGCGCCCCGCGGCCGGTCGAGGCCCGTTTCCCGCCTGTGACCGCGCAAACCAGAGAGGAACTCCATGATGCGCCCGGGTCCGCTCATCGTCTCGCTGCTGCTCGCCCTCGGTGGCTTCTCGTTCGATCCGGGCGCCTTCGCCCAGGCGCCGTCGAAATCGCAAGCCCCGCGAGCGGCGAAAACCTCGAAGGGTAAAGCCGCCCGCGGCACGCGAGGACGGGCCGATGCGAAGAAGAAGGCCGACGAGCCGCCCGGCAAGCCGTCCCCGCCCGCCGGTCACATCCGGGCGCCGAAGGGCTTCCGGGTCGAGTTGCTCTACCCCGTGCCCAGGAGGACCCAGGGCTCGTGGGTCAACATGACCGTGGATCCGAAGGGCCGGCTGATCGTCTCCGACCAGTACGGCAAGCTGTACCGAGTAACGCTACCGCCCGCCACCGGCAAGGCCGAGGGCGTGAAGGTCGAGCCGATCGACGCCCCGATCGGCGAGGCCCACGGGTTGCTCTGGGCGTTCGACAGCCTCTACGTGGTCGTCAACCACGGCAAGAAGTACGCCAGCGGACTCTACCGCGTCCGCGACACCAACGGCGACGACCGGCTCGACAAGGTGGAACTGCTCCGCAAGATCAACGGCGGCGGCGAGCACGGGCCGCACGCGGTGATCCTCGCGCCTGACGGACGCTCGCTCTACGTCGTGGGGGGGAATGCCACCACGTTGCCCGAGCTCTCCGGCTCGCTGGTCCCGCGCGTCTGGGGCGAGGACAACCTGTTGCCCCGGATGGTCGACGGCAGCGGATTCATGTCCAACGAGAAGGCCCCCGGCGGATTCATCTGCCGAGTGAGTCCCGATGGCTCGACGTGGGACCTGGTCTCGATGGGTTACCGCAACCCGTTCGACATCGCGTTCAACCGCGATGGCGAGCTGTTCACCTATGACTCCGACATGGAGTGGGATGTCAGCACCCCGTGGTATCGCCCGACCCGCGTGCTCCACGCCACCAGCGGCTCGGAGTTCGGCTATCGCAACGGCGCGGGCAAGTGGCCGGCCTACACGATCGATAGTCTGCCGCCGGTCGTGGACGTCGGCCCCGGCTCGCCGACCGGTATCACCTTCGGCTACGCCGCCCGCTTCCCGGCGAAGTACCGCGAGGCACTGTATCTCTCGGACTGGAGCTACGGCAAGCTCTACGCTCTGCACCTGAAGCCGCGCGGGGCGAGCTACACGGGCGAGCTGGAGGAGTTCCTCGCCGGCACGCCGCTGGCGCTGACGGACGTCGTGATCAATCCGGCCGACGGCGCGATGTACTTCGCCGTCGGCGGCCGGAACACGCAGTCGGGCCTGTATCGCGTCGTCTACGACGGGCCGGAGGCGAAGGCCGAGGCCATCCCGACCGAGGCCGCCGAGACGTTTGAGGCGCGCGGCCTGCGCCATGCCCTCGAGGCGTTCCACGGTCGGGTCGAGCCGAAGGCGATCACGGCCGCGTGGCCGTATCTCGGCCATCCCGACCGCTTCGTCCGCTGGGCCGCGCGGGTGGCCATCGAGCACCAGGACCCGGCCCTCTGGCGCGAGCGGGCGATCGCCGAATCGTCCAGTCCGCGGGCGACCTTGCAGGCGCTTCTGGCGGTGGCGCAGGTCTCGGCGAAGGACCCGGCGCATCGGGATTCGGACGACCCCGCTCCCGACCCGGCGTTCCGCGACCGGATCCTCGCCGCGCTCGAACGGCTCGACTGGAACACGCTCGACCAGTCCCTCCGGCTCGACCTGCTGCGCGTTTACCAGGTTGTCTTCAACCGCTTCGGCCGCCCGGACGACGCGATCGTCAAGCGGATCATCGGCCGGCTCGACCCGCACTATCCGGCAAAAAGCCGCGAGCTGAACGCCGAGCTGGCCCAGGTGCTCGTCTACCTTCAGGCCCCCGACGCGGCGGCCAAGACGGTGGCGCTTCTTCAGAAGGCACCCACGCAGGAGGAGCAGATTGATTACGCCCGCGCCCTGCGGGTGCTCGACGTGGGCTGGACGCCCGAGCTGCGCGCGGCCTATTTCTCCTGGTTCCCGAAGGCGGGCCGCTACAACGGCGGCAATAGCTTCCGCGGCTTCATGGCCAACATCCGCCGCGACGCGATGGCCCGGCTCAGCCAGGGCGAGCGCCAACGGCTCAAGCCGATCCTCGAGGCGCCCGCGGAGACGAGCAAGACGGCCGAGTTCCCCGAGCGGAAGTTCGTCAAGAAGTGGACACTCGACGAGCTGGCCCCGCTGGTCGAATCGGGCCTGAAGGGGCGCGACTACGACCACGGCCGCACCATGTTCGCCGCCGCGAAGTGCTTCTCGTGCCACCGGTTCAACAACGAGGGGGGCGGGCTGGGGCCAGATCTCTCGGGCGTCGCTGGCCGGTTTAGCGTCCGCGACCTGCTCGAGTCGATCGTCGTGCCCAACAAGACGATCAGCGACCAGTACGCGGCAGTCATCATCGCCACGACGAGCGGCCGGGTCGTCACCGGCCGGATCGTCAACCTCAGCGGCGAGAACATCACCGTCTGCCCCGACATGCTCAACCCGGGCAAGCAGGACAGCGTCCGGCGCGGCGAGGTCGAGGAGATGAAGCCCTCGCCGGTCTCGATGATGCCCGAGGGCCTGCTCGACACCCTCGACCGCGACGAGGTGCTCGACCTGGTCGCGTATCTGCTCTCACGCGGCGATCGCGAGAGTCCGATGTTCCGCCGCGAGGGGACGTCGGCGGCATCGCGGTGAGGAAGATTGACACGCGCGCTTGATGCTGGAGTCCGCCATGTTCTCGACGTTAATCGTGTTCGCGGCGTTCGTCGTCCAGGCGCTGCCGCCCGAGGAGCCCGTGGTGGGTCCTCGGGCGGGCACGCTGGTCGTCGATGGCGGCGGCGAGAGTCCGGCGTCACGACGGGCGTTCGTTGCGCTCGCCGGCGGGCCGGAGGCCGAGATCGTGCTGATCCCGACGGCCACCGAGCGCGAGCTGTCTCACGAGGATCTCGAGCGAGCGAAGCTCACGTTCTCGCGGCGATTCTCGAATGCCTCGCATGTCACCGTGTTGCACACCCGCGACCGTGCCCTTGCCGATACCGAGACGTTCGTCGCGCCCCTCAAGAAGGCGCGGGGCGTCTGGTTCGGTGGTGGAAGGCAGTGGCGGCTGGTGGACGCCTACATGGGGACGCGCACCCAGCGCGAGATCGAGGGCGTTCTTGCCCGCGGCGGCGTGGTCGGCGGGTCCTCGGCGGGGGCGACCATCCAGGGCTCGTACCTGGTTCGGGGCGCCCGCGAGGGCAACCATATCATGATGGCGAAGGGCTACGAGCAGGGCTTCGGCTACCTGCGCGGAGTCGCCGTCGACCAGCACCTCATCGTCCGCGGCCGCCAGGACGACCTGGTCGACGTCATCAAGGCCAGGCCCGGACTGCTGGGGATCGGCCTGGATGAACCGGCGGCGATCGTGGTCAAGGGCGACCGATTGCTCGTCGTCGGCCAGAGCCTCGTCGCCGTTTACGACGGCAAGGATCACGACGGCCGCCCGTACTTCTTCCTGATCCCCGGCGAGCAACTCGACCTGCGGACCCATCGCCGCGTGACGGGCGACTTCGGCCTGCGGCTGAAGATGCCCGAGGTGAAGTCCCATGCCATTGAAGCCGATGCCGGCCGCAAGACGAAGGACGCGGTCGACGCCTTCATCCTGGCCCATGCCGACGCCTCGTGGGCCATGGCCCGGAAGATCTGGGACTGGGCCGAGGTCGGCTACCAGGAGAATCGCTCCTCGGCGCTGCTGGCCGATGCGCTCGAGACCGGCGGCTTCCGGGTCGAGCGGGGCGTCGCCGGCATCCCGACGGCGTTCGTCGCGATGATCGGCTCGGGCAAGCCGGTGATCGGCATCCTGGGCGAGTACGACGCACTGCCCGGCCTCTCGCAGCAGGCCGAGCCGGTCCGCCGTCCGCGGGAGGGTTTCTCGGCTGGCCACGGCTGCGGGCATCACCTGTTCGGCACGGCCTCGGCCGCGGCGTGCCTGGCGCTGGCCGAACCGGTGAAGAGTGGCGCCCTCAGGGGAACGCTACGGTTCTACGGCTGTCCGGCCGAGGAGGGCGGCAGCGGCAAGGCGTTCCTGGTGCGCGCGGGGAGGTTCGACGACTGCGATGCCGTGCTCCACTGGCATCCCTCGAGCGCGAACGCCACGGGCGATGTGTCGAGCCAGGCGAGGATCGCGGCGAAGTTCCGGTTCCACGGCACGTCGGCACACGCCGCGGCGTCGCCCGAGGCGGGCCGTTCGGCCCTCGACGCCGTCGAGCTGACGAACCACGCGGCCGAGCTGCTCCGCGAGCACACGCCCGATTACTCGAGGATCCACCACGTGATCACGGCGGGCGGCGAGGCTCCCAACGTCGTGCCCGACTTCGCCGAGGTCTCGTATTATGTCCGCCACCCGAAGGCCGAGGTCGTGCAGCAGCTCTACGCCCGGCTGGTGAGGTGCGCCGAGGCCGGCGCGCTGGCAACGGAGACCCGGCTCGAGACGCGGTATCTCGGCGGCATCGTCGAGATCGTGCCGAACGCCGCGATCGGCCGCCTCACGCGGGCGAACCTCGAACGGCTCAGCGACCTGCGCTACGACGACGCCGAGACCGCGTTCGCCGAGACGATCCGCAAGACGCTCGCTGCCGGGACGAAACCCTTGCCGCCGCTGGAGAGCATCTCTCGCGTGCTCGATCGCACC
>JAKAUH010000799.1 GCA_021818605.1 Planctomycetota bacterium | reverse complement strand
CTCGGTTTTCGCGTTCGACTACGCGAAGCTCTTCGCCAAGGTCGCGGGGTATGTCGAGGTGCTGAACGTCGACCGCGGCAGCCGCGTCAAGGAGGGCGACCTTCTGATCAAGCTGTATGTCCCCGAGCTGGTGGCGGCTGTCGAGAAGGCAGCGGCGTCCCTCAATCGTGCCCATGCGGCCGTCAAACAGGCCCAGGCGGCCGTGGATAGCGCCAAGGAACTGATCAACGCCAAGGTTGCCAACGAGCACGAGAAGTACACGATCCAGCGGGCGGCCACCGCACGTCGCGAGTACCGCGAGAAACAGTACGTCCGCATCGAGCAACTGGTGAAGGCCGGCTCGGTGGAGGAACGGCTGCTGGATGAAGAAGAGGATCGCCGCGCCGCCGCTCGCGAGGAAGAGCAGGCGGCCAAGGCCGGCGTCGATACCGCCAAGGCGGAGCTCGCCGAGGCAAAGGCCAAGCTCATCAAGGCCGAGGCCGACCTCGAGGGCGCCAGGGCTGAGGTGAAGGTCAACGAGGCGAACCTGGACCAGCAGAAGACCTGGCTGCAGTACTCCGAAATCCGTTCCCCCTACAACGGCGTCATCATCTTCCGCGGGGAGTCGGTCCACAAGGGGGCCTTCATCCAGGCCGCCACCCAGGACATGAGCGAGCCCATGCTGACCGTCGCCCATGACGATATCATGCGCACGGTGATTCCGGTCCCCGACCGCGACGTCCCGTTCTGCGACCTGGGCGATGAGGCGTCCATCCGGGTGGACGCGATGAATGACCGCGAGTTCAAGGGGACGGTCAGTCGCATCGCCGAGTCGGAGGACGTCAACGACCGCACCATGCGCGTCGAGGTCGATCTCGACAACAAGACGCACATCCTCCGCGACGGCATGTTCGGCCGCGGGGTCATCGTTCTCCAGAAGGCGACTCCCCACCTGACCGTCCCGTCCTCGGCCTTACTGGGTCGCGACAGCGAGGGCAGGGGAACGCTCGAGGTCATCCGCGACGGCAAGATGTATCATCAGGACGTGATCATCGGCCGCGACAACGGAACCCTCGCCGAGATCATCAAGGGTCTCGATGACAAGGTCTGGGTGGTCGTCAAGCCAGACCTGTCGCTGGCGGACGGGTCCGCCATCGAGGCGCAGCCGGGCGTCTTCCCCGGAGATGAAGCTGTGGCCCCGAAGAAGGCGACCGCCAAGGATCACGAGGAGAAAGCGGGCGGGTCGCACTCGCCCGAGAAGGGACACAGCGAGCATGCCGCCTAGGTAGCCGCGTTCCTGATCTGAACCCGGACAGAGGGCGGGCGGATTGCAGTCGCGGGCCGAGTCGTGCCGAATAAGAAGTTGTCACGGCTACCCCGGCCCGGCGTTCGCTTCGCCCCCTCGTCCGTGATCAGGGAGGATCACCGATGGCAGTCCGTCCCCGCCGCCGCGTCCCGCCCAGGTTTGACGCGCTGGAAACCCGTCTGGCGCTAAGCCTGGCACCCACCGCACCCACATACGGCCTAACACCCCCGGCCAATACCATCAGCCTCGCTCTGGGCAACGCAACTCGCCCAGCCACCGCGAGCGCCACGACCGCGACAATCGCCTCGCACAACCTCACCCCGGGCCGCACATCGACCGAGTTCGGCGTGTTCGTCAAGCCGTACGGGAACAGCGGGGTCGTACCGAGGATCGTCGCCGTCAAGCAGGATGGTCATCTGCTGCCGATGCAGCCTGGCCGGAATTACAACCCTCATCTGAGCAATCAGCCCACCGACATGTCCGTCGCGTTCTTTGAGACGGGCAAGCCAGGGCCCGTGACGATCCTCGTCGCTGGTCGCGGGCTGAGCACGGGTCAGTACACCGTCGAGACGACGCTGGTGGGCGACGTCCTCGGGACTGGACAGGTTGGGTTGGCTGACGAACAGGCCTTCGCCAACACCTACGCCACCAAGCCCGGCCAGGCGGGTTACATCGCCGCGGCCGACTACAACCAGAACGGAGTCATCAACCAGTACGACGCCATGGCCCTCGAGCGCAACATGCCCATCCTGACCAAGCCGGGCGGCCCCTGGGCCGCGATCAACATCGCTCCCAACGACGCCTGGAAGGGCTCACCCTCGGTGAACCTGGGTGGCGAGACGTCGCTCAAGTACGTCCAGATCAACGGCTACACCACGCCCGGCAGTATTGTGCTGGTCGACTCCACGCTGGGCAACTACAGCTTCGGCAGCGCCGCGCTGTCCACAGACGGGAACGGGTTCTTCACGGTCACGGCGGAGAACACCCTGGGGATCAACCTCTACAACTTCAAGGTGCTCGACCCGTTCGGTCACCAGTATATCCGCTCGTTCCCGGTCTTCTGGCAGACCTACGCCAAGCCGGACTCGCCGTATGTCTTCCGCTCGACAAAGATCACACTGGGCGGCGGCCGGATCACCGGCACGCCGCACGGCGGGGTGGGAATTGGCGGGATCATCACTTCCGGCAGCGGGAGCACCACCGGGACCGGAGCCACGGGCACGACCACCACGAGTGGGTCGTGATGCGTTTGTTCGACACGGACGGCTGCCGGGTCTCGAGGCCCGGCAGCCGGCACTCGCGTCACGGAACCGACGATTCCAGCGCGCGGCGGCCCGCCAGATTGATGCCGTTGCCCTGTCCCTCGTGAAACAACGCCCCGCTGGCTCCCAGGTCCACCACATCGACCAGTCCGGCCTCGGCGAACCAGCCAGCGACCTCGGCGTGCGTGTGGCGCGAGAGGTAGCGGGGTGCGTACCAGTCGAGCGTGTCGCACACCCGGACCTCGGGGTCGGGGTGCATCGAGACGCCGATCGTCGCCAGGTGCAGCGCGACGCCCAGTCGCTCAATCGGCCCCCATCGGCTGGCCATCAGCCGACGCTTCAACCCGCCGATCGGGGCGGCGAGCCGGCAGAGCGGCTCCAGCACTCCCAGCGGCAGCCGCGTCGAGATGGCTCGTTGCGTGTTCATGATCGCCTCGACGATCCGACGCTCGCGGGGATACACCCAGATGGCGATGACGCCTCCCGGACGGAGCAATTGCGCGAGTGCCAGGAACGCCCGGCGCGGGTCGGGCGTGTGATCGAGCACGCCCAGCGAGTAGATGACGTCGAACCCCGACGGCGCGAAGGGCGGCCGGAGCAGGTCGCCCCGGACGATCGCGACACGCGGCAGGCCGCGGGTGACGTCCCGCGCCGCCTCGACCGCGCGGCTGAGATCGATCCCGACCGCCAGCCGGGCGGGCGTTTGGGCCGCGATCCGCAGGTAGCGGCCCATGCCGCATCCCGCGTCGAGCACGACCTTGCCGGTCAGGTCGTCGCTCGAAAGCCCCGTGCGGTGGTGGAACGTCGCACGGTCCTCATCGTCGCGGACGATCCGGTATCGGTTCCACTGGAGTCCATAGGTCGATTGCGTCCGCGACTGGTCGTCCTGGGGCATGCGAAACCTGCCGGCGAAGATGGTTGGAACCGATGAGCAGACATCAGCCTCGGGGCCTGGGCCCGCGCGCGTCCCATTGATCCTCGGCGGCGCTGCGGCGGAGATAGCAAGGCTCGAGGAGCCAGGGGTTCTCCCGGCGCCCCGCCTGGAAGGCATCGCGAGCCAGGTCGAGCAGGTGCCGGGCTATCGGGTGATTCGGCACCTCCGGAGGGGCCAGGAATTCGCTCGGGACGGCCGATCGGATGCGCGGCAGGTCCAGCGCCGGCCCCAGCACGACGGTGCCCGACTCCAGCGAACGCACCCACGCGTCGAGCGGCTCGATCCGGGTCTCGCCGTCGGGGGACGGCGGCAGACTCGGCGCCGTGCGGGTCAGGCGGGCGACATAGAGGTCATTCCGCTGCGCATCCGCGATCACGACGATCCGGCTCGCCTCGTCGGGTGCGTTCCGGCCGATCACGTGCAGACTGTCCACCGCGAGGAGCGTCGCCCCGGTCGCGTAGGCCAGCGTTTTCGCGGCCGTGACACCCACCCGCAGCCCCGTGTACGACCCTGGCCCGACGCCAACGGCGATCGCGTCCAGCTCGCCGGGCCGGATGCCGCCCCTGGCGAGCAGGTCCCTGAGCTGCGGGATCAGGTCGCGGCCGTGCCGACGCCCTGGGCCGGGCTCGGCCGTCAGGATCTCCCCTGACCCGCTCGCGAGCGTGACCACAGCCTGCTCGGTTGAGGTATCCAGCGCCAGCAGGTTCATCGCGGCCGCCCCACTCTCTCTCGCCTGGCTGCCCGCCCGGCTCGTTTCGGACCCACTGGTGGCCAGAGCCGGTGCCTGTACGAAACCTGCATCATCCCTCCGAATCATGACCGCGTGGGCTTGAATCAGCCGCCGAATCGATCTATCCTTTACGGGGCGTCCACACTACATTAATAATGGAATCAGGCGCGGTCGAGTTCCCGGTCCACGTCAACGGTCCGAACGGGTCACGCGCCGGCCAGGACTCTACGGGACGGAGGTTCCCCTCGGTGCGCCGCGCATTGATCAGCGATATTCACGGGAACCTCGAAGCCCTCGATGTGGTGCTGGACGACATCCAGTCGCAGGGCGTAACCGAGATCTACTGCCTTGGTGACATCATCGGCTACGGCCCCAATCCCCGAGAGTGCATCGATCGGGTGATGGAGACCTGCGGCGTGACGCTGCTAGGCAACCACGATCAGGGGGCGATGTTCGACCCGGAGGGGTTCAACATCGGCGCCGAGCGGGCGATCTTCTGGACGCGCGAGCAACTGGAAAACTCGGGCGACCGGACGAATAACGAGAAGCGGTGGGAGTTCCTCGGCGAGCTGCCGCGGACCCACCGGCTGGGACCGTATCTGTTCGTTCACGGATCGCCGCGCAACCCGCTGAGCGAATATATTTTTCCCGAGGACATTTACAACCACCGCAAGATGGAACGACTGTTCCAGCTTGTGGGCCATTACTGCTTCCAGGGTCACACGCACGTACCCGGGATCTTCACGGAGAACTACCAGTTCTTCTCGCCCGAGGAGATCGACCAGGAGTACTCGCTCGGGGACGGAAAGCTGATGATCAACGTCGGCTCGGTGGGTCAGCCGCGGGACGGCGACAACCGGGCCTGCTACGTGATCTTCGAGGACGGCCTGGAAGAGGGTGCGGCGCAGGCGGCGGCGGAGACCGGCGAGAGCCTCAAGCCGGTCCACACGCCCAAGATCACCTACCGCCGTCTGCCGTACGACTTTGAGACAACGATCCGGAAGATCTACTCGATCCCCGAGTTGGAGCCGTTCCTGGGCGACCGGCTCCGGCAGGGCCGCTAGTCTCGTGCGGCGAGTGAGAGCATCTCAACCGAGGCCCAATCGCTATCGCCGGGGTGGTCGCACGCGGGCCGTCCGGGCATCGCCTCCCGCGCTGGCTCGAGCGGCGCCCCGCCCCGGACGCGGGGAATCCGGGCCGTTCCCCCGCCAGATGCTCGTCGGCAACCCCGGCCCGTGGCCGCATCCGACGAGATTCTCCAGACCGGCTGTCCGGTAACGTGCGGGTCGGGCCGCGTCCCCGATCCCGTGCCGCATCGGTGCCAGGGTTGCCTCAACAATGAGTAATGAAAAACGCCTGCTTCTGTTCGCTGTCCTGGTCTTCCTCTGGATGATCGGTGTCCAGTACTTCGCGCATTTCCTCGGGCTCAACCCGCCGAAAAAGCCGCCGGGGCCTCCCGCCGCCCAGGCAGACGCCGCCGCCAGGGCGGACGATGCCGCCAAGAAGCCCGACGCCGCCAAGGCCGCTCCGGCCGATCTGGCGAAGGAAAAGGGCAAGGGCGAGGCCGACAGGCCCGCAGCCGCCAAGCCGGGCGAGATCAAGGCGGCCGGCGAGCCGGCCAGCGCGGCGGCCAGGCCGGCCAGCGCGGCGGCCAGGCCGGCCAGCGCGGCCAGTCCCGACGTGAAGCCGGTCGAAAAGCCTGTCGAGCCCGGCGTCGCCATCGAGCCCGAAAATGAGTTGGTGCTGGGGTCAGAGACGGACCATTCACCGGACGGCTATCGTCTGCGCGCCCAGTTGAGCCAGATCGGCGCCGGCGTGGAGCGCCTCACGTCCTCGCGCTACGACGCCGAGTACAGGAACGGCGTGACGATCAAGCGGCCCCTTCGGCTGATCAACCGCGACGTCACCTGGCCCGACTCCTTCACGCTCACCCTCAACGCAGCCGACCTCGACGCACCCGTGCCGCCCGGCGCCGATGAGCTGGCGCTAGCCGCCCGTCGCACCGAGGACTGGCTGGACAGGGAGACCTGGGAGGTCGTTCGCGATGATCAGCAGCGGATCCGACGGCCGGTCACGATGACGGATCCGGCGACCGGCAAGCCGGTCGACGGCGAGGCGATCGTCTTTCGGACGAAGGCCCGCAACGGCGTGGTTGTCACCAAGACCTACCGGATGGGCAAGAACATCGACGGTCTCGAGGTCGAGCTGAAGTTCGACAGTCCCGACAAGGAGCGCAAGGTCGTCTACAACCTGCGCGGGCCGCACGGCATTCCGATCGAGGGCGAGTGGTACACCAGCACCTTCATCGACCTGTACTTCGGCCAGGTCCGGCAGGGGCGAATCAAGGCCGAGACCTACTCAGCCCAGGACGTGGCCAAGGCGACTCCCGACCGTCCGGTCGACAACTCGGCGATGCCGCTGGCCTACGCGGGCATCGAGAACCAGTACTTCGCCACCTTCCTCGAGCCCGTCCCCATGCCCAGGGGCCAGGAGGATCGCTGGGATAACCGCACGGTGGCCGAGGCGCATCGCCGCGAAGACGCCCTGCACAAGTCGGACATCGACTTCGTGATGACCTCCAGGCCCGTTCTCCTATCCCCAGGCCAACCGGTCGTCCACGCCTACCGGATCTTCGCCGGTCCCAAGACGCTCGAGGCCCTCAGGCCGTATAGCGCCGAGAACCTGGCGATGCTGCGGAAGAACCAGTGGATTCCCTACGCCCCCGAAATCGCCCGCTACATCATTACCCCGACGCTCGACATGATGTACAGGCTGACCGAGCGGGTCTCGCGGATGTTCGGCGGCAAGGCGGGGAACTACGGCATCGCGATCATCCTGCTGACTGCACTGGTGCGGGCGGGGATGTTTCCCCTCGGCCGCAAGCAGGCGCTCGCCG
>JAKAUH010000135.1 GCA_021818605.1 Planctomycetota bacterium | reverse complement strand
CCTGCTGACCGGCGGCGTCGACGCCTCGGCGCGAGTCTGGTCGGCCGACGGCCCGCGCGAGGCTCTGGTGCTGCGAGGGCATACCGCAGCGGTCTGGTCGGTGGCGTGGTCGCCCGACGGCCAGCGCCTGGTGACCCTGGGCGCCGACGGCTCCATCCGGTTCTGGGGGAAAAATGGTCGCGCGGGGCCCATCATTGAGGGGCCATCGGGCAGGGTCATCTCCGTCACCTGGGCCCCCGACGGGAAACGCATCGCGATCGGCCGATGGCTTGGGTCCATTGACCTCCGGACCGACGACGGGACCCTGGTCCGATCGATCCCGGCACACAGGAGCCCGGTCTGGTCGGTGGCGTGGTCGCCGGACGGCTCGCGGCTCGCCACCGGGCAGGCCGACGGGATGGTGTGGATCCGGGCCGGCGACGATGGCCGCGAACATGTCGCGCTTCAGGGCCACAACGGCCCGGTGCGGTGGGTGGCGTGGTCGCCCGACGGCTCGCGGCTCGCCACGGCCAGCGACGACGGCACGGCGCGAGTCTGGTCTGCCGAGAGCGGCCGCACCCTGCTGTGTCTCTCCGGGCATACCGGCCCGGTGCGGTCGGTGGAGTGGTCGCCGGACGGCTCGCGGCTTGTCACGGCCAGCGAGGACAGAACGGCAAGGGTCTGGTCCACCGGAAACGGTCGCGAACTCCTGATTCTCCAGGGCCATTCCAGCCCCGTTCACTCGGTTGCCTGGTCTCCGGACGGGAAGCGGCTGGCGGCGGGGCGCCGGGATGGAACAGCGAGCGTCCATGGCGCCGATGACGGCCGCTCGCTCCTCGTCCTCAAGGGGCATACTTCCCGGGTCGTGGCGGTTTCCTGGTCACCCGACGGCCGGCGACTGGCGACGGCCGGCGGCGATGGCACAGCGCGGATCTGGGAAGCGGCGGGCGCCGACGACCTTCGCGAGTGGTCTCGCGTGAGTCGTGCCCTCGCCGAGCTCCGGGACCGCTACGCCTTCCGGGGTCCCAGGGCCAGGGGATTCATCCGGGACTGGTTGCTGCTGATGCCCCTGTCTCTCCCTTCCTTCGACGACATTCGGTCTGTGCTGGACAGGACGGGTCTCGCCAACGAGGCAAGCCTGCGACCCGGCCCCGAGGATACCGTTTCGTCGGACGGAGGATCGCTTACCTGGTCCTCCTATCACTCACCGGAGGCCGTCCTCGATCTCAACGCGGCTCTCGGGCATGTGGCCGAGCGAAGCGTCGCCTACGCCTTCTGCGAACTGGAAAGCGACCGGGCGCGACGCGACGTCTGGCTCCAGCTCGGCGGCGACGATTGGCTCTGGGCCTATCTCAACGGTCGGAGAATCTACCGGAGTCGCCGGGGCGGCTCTCTGGGCACTCTCGACACGATCGGGCCGATCGAACTTCCGCCGGGGGCCAGTACCCTCCTGCTCAAGGTCGTCAACGAGCGAGGCCGATGGGAGGCGTGTGCCCGTCTTGTCGACGCCGAGGGCCGCCCTGCCGAGGGCATCCGGATCCGTAGCGAAAACGCCCCGATTGCGTCATCGAGGTTTTCCATCAGCGAGCGAGTGAATGGCCACAGGGGCGGTCAGTGAATCGGGGGCCGATGAGGACCTCGATTTCTGCATCGCCAATGATTCCACGTCAGATCCTCGGGGCGATCGACGGTCGCGTTCAGCGATAAACCGCATGGACTGGCAATCCCAGGGGCGCGTCGATACAATCCCCAAAAATGCGGGGCAGGCAGCGTCGGCTCCGCTCTCGCCAGATTTCCCCTGACCAATCCACCCTCGAGGCCGAGGCTCGGTCCGAGCCCGAATCCCAATGAACGCGCAAACACCCGGCTCGGGGATTGATCGGCGCAAGGCCATCGGGCGCCTGGCTGCGGCTGGGCTCATCGGCGGCGGGCTGGCCGCGGCGCCTCGGGTGCTGCGGGCGCGCGGGGCACGCTCAGCCGCCGCGGTGATCACGATCGACGTGCTGCTCGACGAGGTGATCGGGCCGATTCGGCCGTCGATCTACGGGCAGTTCACCGAGCACATCGGCGGCGTCATCTACGACGGCATCTGGGTCGGCCCCGACTCGAAGATCGCCAACACCGACGGCATCCGCCAGTCGATCATCGACCACGTCAAGGCGCTCGGGCCGGTCGTCGTGCGCTGGCCCGGTGGGTGCTTCGCCGATCGGTATCACTGGCGAGACGGCATCGGCCCGAGAGCAAGGAGGCCCCGGCGGTTCGGCCGGTGGCGCGAGGAGACCGAGACCAACCAGTTCGGCACCCATGAGTTTCTTCGCTTCTGCCGGCTCTGCGGCGTCGAGCCCTATCTCGCGGCCAACGTCGGCACCGGCTCGGCCGAGGAGTTCCAGCAGTGGGTCGAATACTGCAACGCCCCCGCCGGCACGACGTCGCTCGCCGATGAGCGCGCGGCAAACGGCCAGAAAAACCCGTTCGAAGTGACGTACTGGGGTGTCGGCAACGAGAGCTGGGGCTGTGGCGGCAAGTTCATCCCTGAAGACTATTGCCGCGAGTACCGCCGCTTCACCGAGTGGCTGCCGCGCTTCGGTGTCCCGCTCTTCCTGATCGCCGCCGGGCCCGATGGCAATAACACCGAGTGGACCCGCCGCTTCTTCGCCCGCTGGGTCGACGGCCAGAAGGCTTCCATCCAGGGCTGGGCGCCTCATTATTATTGCGGAACCACCGGCCACGCGCTCAAGTTCAACGTGGACCAGTGGTACGAGCAGCTTCACAAGGCCAACCGGATGGAGACCCTGATCCGAGATCAGTGGGCCGTGATGGGCGAATTCGACAAAAAGCGGTCGATCAAGCTGGTGATCGACGAGTGGGGGAGCTGGCACCCTGCGGGCACCGAGATCAACCCGCGGCATCTGTTCGAGCAGATGGGTACGCTGCGCGATGCGCTGGTCGCGGCGATCTCGCTCGACACGTTCAATCGCCACGCCGACAAGGTACACATGGCGAACGTCGCGCAGCTCGTGAACAATCTGCACTCGCTGTTCCTGGCCGATGGGGATCGGTTCGTCGCGACGCCGACGTATCACGTCTACACGATGTATCGCCCGCACCAGAACGCCCGCGCGGTCCGGGTTGACATCCAGGCGCCCGAGGTGCCGTTTCAGGCCGCCGGCAAGGGGGAGCGGATCGTCTGCGTGGCGGGCTCGGCTTCGCGCGGGCCCAACCGGCGGGCGACGCTCACGCTTGCGCATCTGCACGCCAGCGAGCCGGCGGAGGTCGTGATCCGGCTCCGCGGCGGCTCGGCCGTCGCGGTGCGGCAGTCGGTCCTGACCCACGCCGAGCTGAACGCGCACAACACCTTTGAGAACCCTGACCGCGTCCATCCCCGGACGACGGAACTCGACCTTCACGGCAACGAGTTGCGGCTGACCTTGTCGCCGGCCTCGGTGAACGCGCTCGAGATCCGCCTGGGTTGACGCCGCGCTGCGGGTTCAGCGGCGCGACGAGGTCTCCCTCGGCCGGCGCAGGTGGCTGCGGACGTCGCCGAGTGTCCCGGACGACAGCGCGAAATGCGGGCGATTCTTGGCCGAGCGCGCCAGGTCGGCGCGAATCTTCCGGCGGACGAGGACCGCGCGCCAGGCCGACAGGGCATCGAGCTTTCCCGCCAGGAACGGGCCGAGCCGGCCGCGAGCGAGCCGCCAGAGTCCTTGCGCCACGACGAAGGTCACATGCGGGCCGACCGAGAGCGCTAGCCGCCACCCCGGCAGGTTCCACCAGAAGATCAGCTCGGCGTTCCGCGACATTCGGCGCTGGAGGGTTGGGCTGCCGTGGTCATACGTCGCTGAGATGTCGTGGAGGATCCGGCAGCCTGGCGCGTACACACAGCGATACCCGGCCCATCGCAGGCGGAACGCCAGGTCGATGTCCTCGTAATACGAGCCGAGTAGCGGGTCGAGGCCGCCGGTTCTTTTCAGTGCCGAGGCCCGGTAGAACGCACTCGATCCGCTAGCGCCGAAGACCTCCTCGACAGGACGCGCCGCCCAGCGAGACGCATCCTGCCCATGCCCCCGCTTCATCGGCCAGCCGACCCAGGCGTACGCGTCGCCGGCTGAGTCGACGCGATCGGGGTCGGAGCGGACCCGCACCAGCGGCGCGACCGAGCCGACCCGGCCATCGGCGAACGGCTCGAGTCCCTGCTCGATCCAGCCCGATGCGACCTCGGTGTCGTTGTTGAGGAGCTGGACGAACGCGCCGCGCGCCGCGGCGAGGCCGGCGTTCGCGGCCGCGCAGAAGCCTGCGTTGCGGGCGAGGCGCTCGACGCGGACCCACGGGAACGATTCGGCCAGCCATTCGGCCGTGCCATCGGTCGAGCCATCGTCGGCCACGACGACCTCGATGGGAAAGCGCGCGGGATCGGGTCGGTGGCGCTCAATACTGGCGAGGCAGCGAGCCAGCAGCTCGCGACCGTTGTAGGTCGGGATCACGATCGAGCAGCAGATCGGGCCGGCCGTCGAGAATCCGGCCGGCCCGGACGGCTTCACGCCTCCGGCCGGTTCGGGCGCTTCGAGTCGTTCCATGAGGTCTTGCCCCAGAAGACGTGCTGGATGGTCATGAGCAGGACCCGGAAGTCCATGAGGATCGACCAGCGCTCGATGTAGTCCAGGTCGTACTGAAGCCGCTTGCGGAGCGAGGTACGGCCGCGCCAGCCGTGCACCTGGGCCCAGCCGGTCATGCCGCCGGGAACGGCGTGGCGCAGATCATAGTCGGGCACGGTGTTGCGGAACTCCTCGACGAAGATCGGGCGCTCGGGCCGGGGGCCAACGAGGCTCATCTCGCCGCGGAGGACGTTGAAGAGCTGGGGCAGCTCGTCGATATTGGTATGCCGGAGCCAGTCGCCGATCCGCGTGCACCGCGTGTCATGGTCGGAGGCCCAGATCGGGCCAGTCTCACGCTCGGCGTCCTTGCGCATGCTGCGGAACTTGATGATTCGGAACCGACGGCCTCCCTGCCCGATCCGCTCCTGGGTGTAGAAGATCGGCCGGCCGGAGGAAAGCAGGATCGCGACGGCGACCACCGCGAAGAGCGGCATGAGACAGAGGAGCAATAGCGACGCCACGGTGATATCCATCAGCCGCTTGAGCAGCCGGAACGTCGACAGTCGACCGCCGACGGGTGGGAGGAACAGGGCGGTGCCTCGATCCCGATCATCGATGGCCATGCCCGCACCGGTGCCCTCGCCGCCGATCAGGGTGCCCAGATCCAGCCGGCCGGCGTCGACCGTGACCCAGTGCACGGCGACGTCCGACTTGGCGAGCTGAATCATCCGCGGCCGGAGGTCCGAGCCGGACTCGGTCGACACGGCGACCATGACATGCGTGGCGCGCGCCCGGTCGACCAGCTCGTCGAGGCGGTCGATGTGCCCGAGGACCGGGATGGGGTCGGTCTGGGGGTGCAGCGGCAGATGCCGGTGCCGACCGCGGAGCCGCATCGAGCCGCTCCGGGAATGACCAGCGTGGACGAACCCGACGATCGGCAGGCCCTCCCAGGGGCTGCCGACCAGGCGCCGGATCAGCCGGCGCGCATCGCGACGAGCACCGACCAGGACGACGCGGCGGGGATTTCGGGCCGGTGCGGTCGTCGTCGCGACCCGGCCGCCGATTTCCAGTGTGTTGTGCATGGATCGCCACCCGTCCCTGGGTCCCGGATCCTGGCTCGTGACGCCCGACGCTCCGGCGGCTCGACCTTGACGTCCCTGGCCCCTTATCGTACTCCCGCGTCCGTCGCCCGCGACGCGTTTCCTCAAGCTCTTGGATCGACCGAACCGACGTTCCATTCCAGTGAATCTGTAAAGAGCCAGTTGTCGTCCGAGATTAACGGTGGTTTACGTGGAAGGATCGGCCCAGAATCAAAGGCGGACGAGTCCCGGACGGCTCAGGTTGACGATCGTGATCGTCAACTACGAGTCGTGGCCCGAGACGGACCGACTCGCCGGCATGCTCCTGGCCGAGCCCGAGGCCGTTTCGGGCACCTGCGAGGTGGTCGTGGTCGACAACGCCTCGAGGGGGTCGATCCCGGCCGGCCTGGCCGATCCTCGTCCGGGCCTCCGGCTAATCGTCCGACCGGATAATGGCGGATTTGCCGCGGGAGTCAATGCCGGCTGGCGGTCTTCTTCGGCCGGATGGTTCCTGATCCTCAATCCGGATGTCGAGATCCGCGCCGGCTTTCTGGCACGCGTCCTCGACCGGCTCGATGCCCTCGACGCCCGGGGCACCCATCGACCTGGGATCGTCGGCTTCGGTCTCAAAAACCCCGACGGCACGCCGCAGGGCTCGGTGGGCGCTTTTCCCACCCTCGCCCGATCGATCCGCGAGCAGTTCATCCCGCGCCCGAGGCGCAAGTATCGCCCTGCCTGGCACGTGGGTGCCGGTCCCGTGGACTGGGTCACGGGGGCCTGCATGCTGGTCGACGCCGCGCTCATCGCCGCGGCGGGCGGCATGGACGAGGACTTTTTTCTCTACCACGAGGAAGTCGCGTTCTGCCGGGTGGCGCGGTCGCTAGGCTGGCGGGTCGAGTTCGACCCGAGCCTCGAGGTGATCCATCGACATCCCTTGCAAAATCGGCCGATTTCGCCCAAGATGCGGGTCGTCACCCGGCACAGCAAGCTGCTCTATTTCCGCAAGCACTTGCCAGGCTGGCAGTTCCACGCACTGGCCGCCTTCGTGAGCCTGGAATCGGCGGTCCGCGGGGCCTGGTCATCGCGCCTGGGACGGTGCGAGGAGGCCTGGGCCTGGCGGGTGATCGCCGGGATCGTCGGGCGGTTGCGGCGGGGCGACTCGGTGCGTGGGGGCGAGGTGCGGGAGCTGGCCGGCTCTCTGTCTGGATCGCCGAGGATGGCGGGCCCGCATGACCCGCAGTCGCACCCGGCACGGAAGCCACGGAAGGCGCACCGATCGGGTGGAACGCCCCTCGGCCGTTGAGTGGAAAGGAAGGATCCGAGTGACCGCGATGCAGCACGCCGCGCGCGTGGGCCTCTTGATGGCCGTCGCCGCCGCCCTGCTGGGCTGGGAGCTGGCCCACTCGGAGGCGACCTTTGCCGACGGCCTCCGCTACATCCACCGCGCCGAGCGGTTTGAGAGCGAGTC
>JAKAUH010001154.1 GCA_021818605.1 Planctomycetota bacterium | reverse complement strand
GTGGTCGGTCGTCGGTGGCCCGTGGCCAGAGATGAGTGGCCACCAACCTCTGGCCACTGACCCCTACGGAATCACCGGACCCGTGCCGCCCGTGAGGCCAGGTAGCTGGAGAGCGGCATGTCGAGGGTCTGATCGGTCCGGAGCGGCACGTAGTCGATGTCCATCATGCGACATCCCTTCTTCAGCTCGCCGAGGAAAGTGGACAGTTCTTCCTGGTACGCGAGGCGCAGGGCGTGGGGTTCGGTCAGCACCTCGGGTAGCCCCTCGAGCCCCTTGAAAAGCGTGGCGGATCGGAAGGGGAACTCGAGCTCGGCCGGGTCGAGGATGTGAAACACGATCACCTCATGCCGCCGGTGGCGAAAGTGCCGCAGCCCCGCCAGGATTCGCGCGGGGTCGTCGAACAGGTCGGAGAAGACCACGACCACTCCCCGCTTCCTGAAACGTTCGGCCAGGTCGTGGAAGACCACTCCCATGTCCGACTTGTCCCGCGCGGGGGTGGCGTCGAGCACATGGAGCAGGTCCTTCAGTTGCGAGGCCTGTCCGGCCGGCTTGAGGTAGCGGCGCACTGCGTCGTCGAACACGACCAGGCCGACCGAGTCCTGCTGCTGGAGGGTCATGTAAGCCAGCGCCGCGGCGACGAACTGCGCGTATCGCAGCTTTGTGACGTTCTGGCCCGAGGAGTACGACATCGACTCGCTCGCGTCCAGCAGCAGGTACAGCAGGAGGTTCGTTTCCTCCTCGTACTGCTTCAGGTACAGCTTGTCGGTTTTCGACCAGACCTTCCAGTCGACGTGGCGGATGTCGTCACCCGGCACGTACTCGCGATGCTCGGCGAACTCGACCGAGAATCCGTGGTACGGGCTGGGGTGCATCCCCGCAACGTATCCCTCGACCAGCATCCGCGCCTGCAGATCCAGCCCCTCGAGGCTAGCTAACGTTTGCGGATCTAAATATCTTAGGTAGTTTTCCACTTTGCTCGGCCTCGCTATCGTCGACGGGGACCGACTCGATCAGCCGCGCGACGATGTCGTCGGGCCTCAAGCCCTCGGCCTCGGCGTTGAAGTTGGTGATGATCCGGTGGCGCAGGACCGGCCCGGCGACGAACCGGATGTCGTCGGTCGAGACGTGATAGCGGCCGTGCAGGACCGCGCGGGCCTTGGCGGCCAGGACGAGGTACTGGCTGGCGCGCGGCCCGGCGCCCCAGCTCACGTAGTCGCGGATAAAGTCGGGAACGTCCTTGGTCTTCCGTGTGTTGCGGGTCAGCCGGATCGCGTACCGCGAGACGTGGTCGGCGATCGGGACCTTGCGCACCAGCTCCTGGAGCGAAAGGATGTCGGCGCCCGAGAGGATCTTGGTGACGCTCGGTCGGAACACGGACGTCGTCAGCCGGACGATGTCAAGCTCCTCGTCCTCCGAAGGGTAGTCGACCAGGATGTTGAGCATGAACCGGTCGAGCTGGGCCTCGGGGAGCGGATAGGTCCCTTCCTGCTCGATCGGGTTCTGGGTCGCGAGGACGAAGAAGGGGTCGGGCAGCCGGTGCCGTTCGCCGCCGACGGTGACCTGCCGCTCCTGCATCGCCTCGAGGAGCGCGGCCTGGGTCTTGGGCGGGGTCCGGTTGATCTCGTCGGCCAGGACGATGTTGGCGAAGATCGGCCCGCGGAGGAACTTGAATTGCCGCACGCCGGTCGCCTTGTCCTCCTGGATCACCTCGGTTCCGGTGATGTCCGAGGGCATCAGGTCGGGGGTGAACTGGATGCGGTTGTAACTGAGGTTGAGGGCGTCGGCGAGGGTGTGGATCATCAGCGTCTTGGCCAGGCCGGGCACGCCGATCAGCAGGCAATGGCCTCGCGCGAAGATCGCAATCAGCAGTTCCTCGAGTACGTTGTGCTGGCCAACGATCACCTTGCCCATCTCGGACTTGAGCCGAGAGAAGGCGTCCTTCAGCCGCTCGACGGCCGCGAGATCCCCCTCGCTCGGCCGGACTTCTTCGGGTGTCACGTCACTCACGTCGGTCTCTCCTGATGCGATCGGTCTGTACTGCCAGGGTCGAATCTCGGTCGAGGCGATGGTCGTCGTCGCCGCGCGCCCGCGGCAACGGCACGCGGTCGATCATGAGCGGACGATTCAGGGCGCCAGGCCGGCGGCTCTCGCCGAGGATTGGAGCCTCGGCTCGCGGCCGGCGAGTCCCCACACGCCCCTCGGCGTTGCCACCACGGCCCCCAGGTGGTCAAGGTTGAAGGTTACGAGTCCCTGTCCAGGCCCCGGCCCCCGCGCCGGAACCGGCCGGTTCGCCCGATCGCCGGAGCCCGAAGGGTTGATCGGGAACAGCATCCGCTGAACCAGGGCCCCATCGTCGCGGCGGCGCACCAGCACCGGCACCCACTCGGCATCGTCGAGCCCGTCCTGTACGCCCCGGTGCGGGTAGCAGAAGACGTGGTGCGCCGCCAGTGCGATCGACCACTGATCCTCATCGCCGCTCCAGCTTGTGCTCCAGCATGTCTTGCCGTTTGCCAGCGAGATCGCCCGCAGGGTCACCGTCGAGGAGAATCGCGAGATCGCGTAGAAGCGGTCTCCGTCGAAGGCCATCGACGCGGGGTTCTGGCTCATGTCCTCGTAGCCCAGTGAGCACGACCAGCGCTTCGAGCCGCTCGCCGGATCCAGGCGGATGAGCGTCCGGCCGTCGTGTAGCATGAGCACCAGGTCCGCTCTACCCATCAGTCGAGGCGGACCGTTGACCGGCATGACCTCGCTTTCGCGGTACTCCCAGACAATCTGACCGGTGCTGATGTCCAGCTTCTTCACGGTGCGAAAGTCCACTACGATCAGCACGTTATCGTCATCGACGGGCAGCGGCGGTCGGTCGAGTTGGTCCGATTCGCCGAGCGCCGTCCGGGCCACGGGCCGGCCGTCGTCGGTCCGCAGCACCAGGATGTGGTTGGGCCGGTCGACCTCGAGGACGATCCGATCCGCGCCCACCCAGACATTCTCGTTGATCTCGCCCGGCGGCGAGGTGAAGGACCAGTCGAGTGCGCCAGTATCGCCATCGAGCGCGAGCAGTTCGGTCGTGCCGCGCAGGCAGAACACCCGCCCCCTGGCCAGCCGGAATCCGTGCAGGTCCAGGCGTGTCCGGCGTGGGGTTCCATCGGGTGTCTCGGCGGCTGCGGCGAACGGATCGGGGCGGCTCGACGCGGCCGCGGCGCCGCCGCTCCGGTAGCGCCAGAGCACGCTTCCGCCGGCCAGGTCGAGCGCGATGATCTGGCGCTGGCCGGCGGCGATCAGGCGGTCGTCGAGGTAGCCGACCCAGTCGGCCCTCTCGCCCAGCCGAGGCGTCCAGCGCACGCTTCCGTTCGACGCATCGAGCAGGGTCACGGCGTCGAGGTCGCCCAGCACGATCCGGCTGGCCTCGAGTGACGGCACGACCCCCTCGGTGGAAAGCGCCCGCAGGCCGCGGGAATCCGTGGGAGACCACTGCCAACGGCGGAACATCGGCGGCGTGCCCGGCGCCCGGTTGCGGTCGTCGATCAGCCGGGCATACGGCTCACGGGCGAGCTTCCGCGCCACCTGCTCGGCGGCCGACGCGCCTGACGGCCCAACGCGGGCCGCGGGATACCGAGCGGCCAGCTCCTGGTAGCTCTCCAGGGCCGCGACGAACAGCTTGCGCTCCTCGTGCACCCTCGCCATGGACCAGAGCGCCACGGCCCGCTGCGAGTCGTCGGGGGCGATCAGAGAGAGCCGCTTGTATGCCCGCGCGGCGTCCGCCAGCCGGCCGGCCGCCCGGTGCACGGCGCCCAGCTCGGCCAGGGCGTCGGGCACCGCGAGGGCCACGGGGTAGTTCCGGCCGATCTCGGTGAGAACGTGAGCGTCCCGCTCCTTGCGGCCGCGCTCCAGAAGCGCAGCCGCCTGCTGGTCAAACGCCTTGTAGAGACCCCGGCCGTGCTGCTTCACGAGACCCGCGAGGCGGTCGGCCGCCAGCAGGTCGGCGCGGATCGTCCGGTGCCCGTCATCGGCGGCTACCGGCAGGGGCCGAAGCCGAGGGTCGAGCAGCACCTGCTCGAGTGCCTCGACGGCCTCGCGCGGCCGCGACGCGGCAACCTGGAGTTCCGCCAGTGCCAGCCGCGCCTCGAGCCGCTCCGAATCCGACCGCGCGCAAGCCGCCGCCGCGTCCAGGCGGCGAGTCGCCGCATCCCACCGCCGCTCCTTCCGCGCGACCGAGGCCTGCCGCACCAGCAGCCGGAACAGGTGGTCCCGCGCTGCGCCGGCGAGCGCGACACCGTCCACCATCTCTTCCGGTCGCGCCCGGCGAATCGCCTCGCGATACGACTTCAGCGCGGTGTCATCCTGGCCAACGGCCTCAGCCGCGCGGGCCAGCCGGTAGTGGTTCAGCGCCTTCTCCGGCGAACGGACGATCAGGTTGCGATAGCGGTCGATCAGACGGCTATTCTGGCAGAAGACCACCAGCCTGTCCTCCTGTGCGACGATCAAATAACCGTCGCCGGCCGCCAGGTTGCCCCCATGGGTGTTATACACCTTCTGGAGCTCGATCGGCGCCGCCGCCCGTAGCGCCGTCCGCTGATCAAGGATCTCGATCTGGGTCTTCGTCGGCCAGTAGATCAGGTCGCCGGCCAGTAGCCCCCGCCCGTAGCCTTCGTGCGACTTGTTCGGAGCGTCCGGCCACGACCCGGCAACCTTCCCCGTTGCCACGTCCAGGAGCACCACGCGATCACCCGTCACGACCAGTCGCCCCTTCGCCACACCCAGGACATGTGCTAGCTTGATGTCGTCGGCGATCGGCTCGGTCTTCCAAAGGAGTCGTCCGGTCGCGGCGTCGAAGGCCAGGACCGAGTCGGCGTCGGCCGGAGCGACCAGCACACGGCCCTCATGGACCACGGCCGGATTCAGGTCGCGATCGGTGGACTGGCCCATCCGACTGGTGTCCTGCCGCGGGTACGAGGCCACCCACTGCGTCGTCCCGGTCTGGGCGTCCAGCGCGACCACCGCGCCCAGGTTTGTCTGGTAGTAGATCCGCGATCCGTCGAGCGTCAGGAGCCGATGCCGGAAGTCGCCCGGCGAGGCAATGGTGTTCATCGGCATGCCAAACCCCACCATGAACTGGTCGGGCTCGGGCTGGGCCCAGCCGACGCGGCGAATCCATCGGGGCTCGCCGGTCCCGGCGTCCAGGCAGACCACGTACAGCATGGTCTCCTGCCCGCGATCGGTCGCCGCCGCGTAGACGTTGCGGCTGTCCGCGACCGGAGTCCCCTCGAAGTTGAGCGTCCGGCTCGGCATTCCGGGGCGATCGGGAAGATCGAGATCGATGGCCCGCTTCTCCCACAACAGCTTGCCCTGGCTGCTCCAGTCAAGCGCGATGATCGAGCTGGTTCCCGGCTCGATCCGCGTCGGACCGCGGAAGCGCGTGAACGACGTGCTGCTCTGCCCCATCCGCGCGAAGATCCGATGCCCGCTAGCCGTCAGCGTGTACCGCGGGATGACGCCCGATGCACGCGTGGCGCGCACGAGTCCGGTCCCATTCTCCGGGTCATGCCGCCACGCCGGGCTGACGGGTCCGCCATCGCCGCCGTCGGAGTCGGCCGGTCGATCGCCGAGGTTATAGGCCGTCACCCGCGACCCGTCGCAGATCACGACCTGGTCGCCCAGCACGATCGGATGGAACGCCAGGAGCTGCTCCTGCCGTACCGACGGGTTCGCCCCATTCATGGCCGGGAATCCCGCCACCCGCGGACGGGGCGACGAGACCTTTTCTAGTTCCACCCGCCACTGGACCTGCCCCACATCGATCGGACCGGCGACGACACGGGTGCGCTCCGGCGATCCGGCGAAGGTCGGCCAGCGTCCGTCAGGCTCGGACGACAGCTCGAGCCGGTCGCGAGCCACCGCCTCGGCCAGGATCTGGGCATACAGACCCGTGCGCCCGGCCAGCGAACCCTTCGCGCCGGGATGCGCCCTCGCGAAGGCATCCAGCTCGGCCCGAGCTGGCGGATGCCCCATCCCGGCGCGGCACAGCCATCGCTTCGCATCCACCCGCGCCAGGTCGATGTCGGGATCGGGGTGAACCAGCAGCGCCGCGTCAGCGGCATGATTCGGGACGAGTTGCGAATAATAGCCCAGCGCCTCGGCGAATCGGCCTTCCTGGAAGGCGAGGTCGCCGAGCAGCTCGAGTGCGTTGTCTCCCCAGGAGCTGCAGAACGCCTGCCCAATCACCCGGACGAGCAGCCGAGGGTCGCGCTGGGTTGCACCCTCGCGATACCAGCGGCCGGCAAGCTGATCCATCCGGTTTCGGTAGGCCGCCCGCGCCTGGGCCGGCAGGCCGGCAATCAGCCGGTGGCAGTAGAGCCGGGCGTCGACGTAGAGCTGGCTCGTGCCGGTCGGGTCCGCGCCCGGTTGATCGCGCGGCACCTTGATGACCTTGCCGGCATAGCGATCGATGACCCGCTGGTAGAGGTCGATGGCTTCCGACCACTGCATTTCCCGGGCGTGATTGGCCGCGTTGCGCAGTTGGCTGAGCGCGTCCTCGCTGTCATCCGGCTTGAAGTTCGGGGCGTTGCGCGACGGCCCCTGGGCGATCGACGCCGCGGGTTGCCAGGCGAGCGTCGCCACGGCCAGGAGCAGCCGGGCCATCGTCCGCGAGACTCGCCCCGCACGCGAAGTGGTCACGGCCGGCTTGATTCCGCCCATCGCCCCTCCCTCGCTGCTTCGTCGGCACGAACCCGGGCAGACCGCGCCACCGATCTGCTTCCATCCCTCGCTGAACCCCTGCGATGGCGCCAATCTCATCGTGCTCCTTCAATGGAGGCTGGGCCAACCGTCATCCCATGAAAGGGAACCGTGTTTCAGGGTCGGGCTCAGCGGGCGGGGGTGACTTCAATTATCGCGCGACGTTGCCAGGCGACCGTGATCCAATCTATTGGAGATTATACGGAGACCTACCTTCAAGGCAAATCCGATACCAATCGCCATTTTCGTCCCTACAGACGGACGTGGCGGTCCCTTTTCCTCGGACTTGATTGCTGGCGGAAACCGGCGGTCGAGCCCCAAGGAATGAAGCGTCACGGAGCCGGCCAATGTCCCTCATGTTTGCCTTCGGGCGACGGCCAGAATCTC
>JAKAUH010001165.1 GCA_021818605.1 Planctomycetota bacterium | reverse complement strand
ATTCATCGATGGCCTTCGGCTTCTCGCCGGCCTTCGGCGAGGCTTCGCCGCCCCGGCTCCCCCGGAGAAATGCCACGAGCTGCGGCTCGAGGGTCTCGTAGCTCGCTCCTACCCGGTCCTCGAGCGAGCGCCCCATGGTCCTCTTGATCGAGCCGTGGTAGGCGTCGCGGACGTAGTCGAGGAACCCGTCGCGATACGCACCGTCGTGCCACTGCATCAGGAAGGTCGTCAGGGCCATCGCTTGCTGGTACCGGAGGTAGATCAGCGGATCGCGGCGGCTGAACGTGGCCTCGTCGTAGCCGACAAACCGATCCAGCGGGATCACGCGCTGGTTGTCAGCGAGCGACTTGATCGCCTCCTCCATCCGCCGCCCGACGCGGCCACCGACCTCGATCGAGCCATCCGGCTGGGGCGTTACGGTTTCAAAGTACGTCCCCAGGCCCTCGAAGACCCAGTAATTGCCGTGGTTCCGGGTGTAGCGGTTGGGCCCGGCGGTCTCGAAGAGGAGCTGGTGCGAGACCTCGTGATAGAGATTGGCCGTGACCGGCAGCTCGCCGTCGGGATCGCGAAAGAAGTACGCGGGCGAGCGGCCGGAGCTGTTCCTGGGCGGGTCGTAGAAGCCCAGGGACTCCTCGATGCCGTGCCCATAGCGCGGGATGAGCTTCGCCAGATACTCGTCGCGCGAGGCGAAATAATACACAAGGTGCTGCTTGGGTGGCGGATCGCCCTCGCCGACCATCTTCGGGTTGCGAAATCGGTGGGCCAGCGGCGAATGATCACCCTGAACGTCGGCCATGAGCGCCATGAACAGGTCGTGGAACCGCTCGAGCCGACGGCCGAAGCTGATCGCCTCGGCGAGCGGCACATTCGTCTGGATCTGGAAGTGCTGGGTGTAGATCTGCCATGGGGGCGACCACTCGGCCCGGAGCCGGTCGGCCTCATCCGTCGGCAGCCAGCGGACCTTCCCGCTCCGCGACGGGGGGCTCGGTAGCTCGCCGCGCTCGAGATGCGGCTTCCAGTCGGCCTTCACCCAGCCGAACACGGGGTGGTCGATGTACCCGGCCTCAAACTGCTTGACGGCGAACGGCCGCGCCCAGCCGCCCTTGTAGGGTACGTAGCCGAGCAGCCGCCGCGCCTCGGCGTGGTCCGACTGGCGCTCAACGACCGCGCGCAGACACAGGCCGGCCAGCGCATAACGCGGCGGCGAGCCGGCCGCCGCCTGGCGAGCCAGGTCGAAAAGCCGCGCAGCCGACGGCCGCCGGATGGCGTCGACCCGATCGTCAGAACCTCCCGAGTTCGCCGCGATTCTCGGTTCGGCCACGTCGGGGAGCGGGACAAAGCGGGTCGGACCGTCGGGAGTCGCCGCGCGGGGCAGCCGGGTCCGCACGAGCTTCGCGGCGGCGCCGTCCCCCTCGCGCTCGAGCCGGCCGGCCAGGGCGATCAGCTCGGCGGCCTCCATCTTTAGGATGGCACGGCGGGACGATTCCAGTTCGCGACCCTGCTTCTCGGCGGCGAACGGAGACGGCACCTGGAGCGGCAGGAACAACAGCCCCGCGAGCATGCACGAGCAACACATCAGATTCCCTCGCCAGCCAGGACAACCAGGACAACCCGCCGCAGAGATCGGCGCCGGTGAATCCTTCCTAACGGATTGTACTCGCGCGCAGCAAGACCGCCGTGCGTGTCGCCGACGAGGCCGGCCGCCGCCGCCAACCGCATGGGACCGAATGGCCTGGACGGGCCGGGCCGATCGTCGCACAATGCCGGCCGGGGCGGCCGGAAACCGTCGCCATCGAGGGAACCGGCCGGCCTCCGTTCCTATCCATAACAAGCGCTCACAAAATGGAGACTGGCTCCAGGTCCTCGAGGAGTCTGTCCCCATTTCGTCAGGACCTCGAAGGAGCCGTGGTGTCATGAAAGGCGTGCGTTCGCGAGTGCGGCCGACTCTCGTCCTGGGTCTGGGCATCGTGCTGGGATGGGTCGGGTCGAGCTTTCGCGCCCGGCCGGTGTGGGCCACGGCCGGCGACCGGGCGGGTGAATGCATCACGGCCACCGGGCCGGTGCTGATGCAATACGACGAATCGACCAAGTCGCCGATCCCGCTCGAGGCGGTCTATTTCCTCGACTACAAGGGCGGCCGGCTACTGGCGACCGTCCCGTCCTTCCACCAGACCAGCGGACAGATTCAGATCCTGGGCGAGTTCGCCGAGCGCGACCTCATCGCCGACTTCCAACTGAACCTCTCGGGCGCACCGCGACCCCGATTCGCCATGACCACCGGCGGGCTGGGGAGGTTCAGCTCGGGCTGGGCACCGCTCTACGTATTCGAGACGACGACCGGACAGGTTGGCGTCTATCGCATGCGTATCGGCCAGTCGTTCGGGAGAAATACAATGACCCAGTTCGAACTGGTCCAGATGCGCAGCTATCTGCCGAAGCCGACGAAGTGAGAACCTGTGAAGCAGTCGATCTTCGAAGAACGGACAGAAGAGAGCAGACAGATCCAGGTGCGGATTCGACAAGGATTTGTGCTGCTTTGCTCTCGGCTTCCGACTCTTTTCCCGCGATTCCTTCACATCCGCTGAGCGGACCGCTGCCGGGTCTTCGCGGCAGCGGTCTCGACCCCGCCCCAATCCCTACTGGAGGATGCGGAGGGTGGCTTATTTGCCGCCGCCCGCGGCTGCCTGGCCGGCCCCGCCGCTGCTCTCCGTCTCTGTCTCCTCGGGCGGGACGGTCTCGGTGCCGTACGGCCGGGCATTTTGATGATCGATCAGCCATTCGCCCTTCGGGTCGAAGAGCTTGATCGGACGACCCTGGCCGAACGTCCGGTAAGGGTCCGGATGCCCGGCGCTGCTGTACTGGACGAAGACGGCCCCGGTCTCGAACTGGAAGAAGCCCAGCCACTGATGGTCGAGCCCCAGGCCGAAGGGGGGTTTGGTGTCGTAGACGATCGCCTTGTAGACCTTCTTGCTCACCGGCGCCGCCTCGTGGGCCAGGATGATGATGGCCATCGTGACGCACGCTCCCCCCAGTCCGAAGACGAAACGGCCCGCCTGATAGATCGGCATGGGGAACCGCACCATGGCCGGGGCCAGGCTCTCGGTCGTCAGCCGCAGAAGCAGGACCGAGACGGCGAAAAGCAGCAGGATGCAGAGAGACTCGGAAAAGCCCCATTTCAGCCCGGTCTTGTCGACCAGGTCGGCCAGCGGCTCGTAGAAGTTGAACGTGATCATCCCCGCGAAGACCACGTTGAAGAACATCAAGGCCGCGCCCCAAAGGCCCTCGCTGGTCAGGGCATACGTCAGCCCCAGCACCAGCGCGGCGATGATGGCGTTCATCAACATCTCCATCGGAATCCCCTCACCTCAGGCTGCGTTCGGCTCGATTCGATTCGATTCGATTCAATATCAATTCGATTCAATGGATTTATTTCGGTCGGATGGATTCCTCGGGCGAATCGCCGGGCTGGCCCGACACCAGAGCCGGGCGCCGGACCGCGGCGGCAATTCGTCACTTGACGACGCGGAGCAATTCCTCAATCGACGTCCGGCCCTGGATGACCTGGCGCAGGCCGTCCGTCTGGATCGGGATCATGCCGTTCTTGGTCGCCTCGGCCTTGATCTTGTTGAGGGAGGGGTTCTCGCGGATCATCTCCCGCATGGGCTCGGTGAGCACCAGCAGCTCGTAAATGCCCGTCCGGCCGAAGTAGCCGGTGCCGCCGCACTGCTGGCAGACCTGCTCGGGGTTCTCGGGACGTCGGTAGAACACGTCGACCTTGTCCGCCGGAATGTTGGCCTTCTTGAGGAACTCGGGCTTGGGCTTGTACGGTTCCTTGCAGGCCTCGCAGAGGTTGCGGACCAGCCGCTGCCCCATCACGGCTGACAGCGCCGAGGCGATCATGAACGGCTCGACGCCCAGGTCCAGCAGCCGGAACAGCGCCGTCACCGCGTCGTTCGAGTGCACCGTGGAGAACACCATGTGGCCGGTGTTCGCCGCCTGGCAGGCGATCGACGCGGTCTCCTGGTCGCGGATCTCGCCGATCATGATGACGTCGGGGTCCTGACGCAGGATCGATCGGAGCATCGAGGCGAAGGTCTGCCCGGCCTTCGTGTTGACCTCCATCTGCGTGACATTGTCGAGTTGGTATTCGATCGGGTCCTCGCAGGTGATGATGTTGCGCTGGTAACGGTCGATTTCACGGAGCGACGCATAGAGCGTGGTCGACTTGCCGGCCCCGGTGGGGCCACAACACAGGAACATGCCATGCGGCTGGGTGACGATGCTACGGACCTCCTCGACCAGCTTGGGCCGCATGCCCAGCTCCTCGAGCTTGGTAATCGATGAGCTGTTATCGAGGATTCGCATGACCAGCTTCTCGCCGGCCTTCGAGCCCGAGGTGGCGACGCGGAAGTCCAGGTCGCGACCCTGCAGCTTGGCGCCGAACGAGCCGTCCTGCGGCTTGCGCTTCTCGGAAATGTCCATCGCCGAGAGCACCTTGAAGACGTTCACCACGGCATCGCCGGTGGGACGGTCGAACGGCTCGGCAGCGTGGAGGATGCCATCGATCCGATACCGCACTGAGAGCTGCTCGGTGGTCGGCTCCAGGTGGATGTCCGTCGCCCGGCGAAGGACCGCGTCATACACCAGCTCCTTGGCCGCCATGTAGGACCGCGACTCCTCGGCCTGACTGACCCGCGAGGGATCCTCCTTGGCCGAGCCCTGGCTCTTGCCAATGAACTGGATCGGCGGCCCCGTGCGATCCATCGTGCCGACGTCCTTGTTGAAGATCGGCCTGACCCCCAGCTTCGCCAGCATGTCATTGGCCACCTCGCCCAGGTGGTAGGCTGTGAGGACCTTCTGATCGTCGGCCACCGTCTGATTTCGCACGTAGATGTAGATAAAAAGCGGGGTGAGATAGGCGAGCAATAATAACGTCAGTCCCAGGATGTAGATCGGCAGCAGGAGCACGAGGATCAGGCCCAGCGCGCCCGAGAAGAACACGGCGCTGTTCCAGGTGCCGAACTTGACGTTTTCGAGGTCCTTGGTGTCATGCTCGACCCAGTCGGTCGTCCAGACCCATAACAAATAGATCAGGAGAACCGGGACGAACTTGAAAAGGTTGAGGTACATGCCCGGCCCGCGGTGGACGGCGGGTGCCGATGGGGCGGGCGCAGCAGCGGCCTGCGCGAAGAGGAATGACAGGCCCTCCGCGGCCTCGGCGGCGGTCGCGAGCCCGAGCGACACCACGAGGAAGATCAGCAGCACCTGGGACGGGCGGATCATTGATGAACTCTCTCCGGGTCGTTGTATCGCTCGGATTCCTGTAGGCGGTCCGTGGTCTGGAATGGAACGCCGTCCCGACTCGGTGGTCGCGGGGCGACGGCCGGGATACCCTGACAGGCCCTGGCAGAATGGGGACTGGCTCCGTGTCTTCGAGCTGCCTGTCCCCTTTTTGTTCGGGCCCCTGATTCGACGGCGCGGATCGCACCCGCGTCGTCCTGGCGACAGACGGCCCTGGCGGCCGGCCGTTGCCGGGACCGATCGTGGCACCTCGTCGCGACAGGGCGGCATCGGCTCCCCGCGACCTTCCCGCCGGGGCCCCGCCACGATCGCCGGGCGGCATGGAACACTGCGGTCGATCCGGGATCACCCGATCGTAATCCCTTTCGCACGCAATTGAAAGCCTCGGGAGCAGAAGTCGCGCCGGGCCCGAACGCAGGCCCGGCGCACCCCTCCGTACCTTGGCTTACAGGATGCCCTGCTCGGGCAGCGTGATCCCCTTGAGGGCCATGCGAAGGGTCTCCGGGTTCGGCGCCACCTCGAAGGCCGTCGACCGCTCGATCTTTTCGCCCACGACGAGCTGCCGCAGACTCTCGGTGAAGTCAACCATCCCCTCTTCCTTGCCCATCCGGATGGCCTGCGCGAGCTTGATGTCGTCGCAGTTGAGGATCAGCTTCTTGACCGTCGGGTTCATCCGCATGATCTCGCAGAGCGGCACGCGGGTCTGGCCGGTCGACGCCGCCCACTCCTTCGTCGTCGGCAGGAGTTTCTGCGCGATGATCGCCTTGAGGTTGAACGCCAGGTTCTGCCGCATCGCCGAGTGCATCTCTTCCGGGAACAGGTCGAGGATGCGGCTGATCGTTGATGGCGCGCTGGACGCGTGGATCGTCCCGAACACCAGGTGGCCCGTCTCGGCCGCGTGCAGGGCCGCGCTGAAGGTCTCCTGGTCACGCATCTCACCCACCAGGATGATGTCGGGGTCCTGCCGCACCGCGTGCTTCAGCGCCGTATTCCAATCGATGACATCGATGCCGACCTCGCGCTGGTTGATGATGCACTTATCGTCCTTGAAGGTGAACTCGATGGGGTCCTCGATGGTGACGACGTGGCATCGCTCGGTCCGGTTGACGTACTGGAGCATCGAGGCGATCGTCGTCGACTTGCCGCTACCCGTCACGCCGGCCAGGATGATGATCCCCTGATCGGTGGTGACGATTTCGGCGAGGATCGGCGGCAAACCCAGGCCCTCGAAGTCGGGAATCGACGTGTTCACTCGCCGAGCGACCAGGCTGAGCCGCCCGCGCTGCTTGAACAGGTTCACGCGGAAGCGCGTCTCGTCGCCGTTGGGTTCGGTGATGATGTGGGCGAAGTCGGCTCCGCCGGTGGTATCCAGGATCTCCTTCTGCCGGGGCGACAGCAGCGGAAACATCAGCCGTTCCATCTCGGCGCCCGTGAGCACCGGCAACTGCATCGTTCGCAAAACGCCCGCGAGCCGCATCGCGGGAGGCAGGCCGACCTTCAGGTGAAGGTCCGACCCCTTGTACTTCATGACCATCCGGAAGAGCTTGTTGGCCTCCGGCTCGTTGGGCATCGCTTCGACGGGGGTTTCGACGGCCGTCGCCATGGGCAATTGCTCCTGCTCAGGTCAAGCGGGTCGACGCAAGGGACGGGAGATGGACGGATCAGGTTCTCTCAGGGACGTTCGGCCTCAACCCGGCGAGCCGACGAACTAAGGGGTCGCAGCGGTCGCGCAGGCGGACGAACCCTCCGACACGGACCGCGGGGCGACACGCCGGATCGGGACGCCATGCCGCGCCAGGTAGTCCTTGGTTTCAGCGAT
>JAKAUH010000355.1 GCA_021818605.1 Planctomycetota bacterium | reverse complement strand
TGATGGAGGAGAAGGCCGCGAGTCCCGCGGGCGACGACGACCGGATGGCCCTGGCGCTGGCCCGCGCCCACCTGGCGACTCGCGCCGGCGACTTCGACCGCGCCGACAGCCTGCTCCGCGAGTGGCTCGGTCGTCGCCCCGACGACCCGCTGCTCTGGCGGGCCCGGCTGGACTGGGCGATCGCGGCGGGGCAAACCGCTCCGGCCCGCGAGGCCATGTCGCACGTCCTGGCCCGGCAGGTCGCCCCGTCGCGAATCCCCGAGCTTCGCGCCTGGCTGGCCCGCCAGGGCGGCGACCGCGCGGCGGAGCGCCGAGCGCTCGAGGCGCTGGTCGCCCGCGATCCAGGACACCCCGAGGCTCTGGCCCGGCTCGCCGAGCTGGCCCAGCAGACAGGCGATGCCGATGCGGCCGCGCGGCTCCGCCAGCGCAAAACCGAACTGGACGCCGCGATCGACCGCTATCTCCGGCTCTACAGGGAAAACAAGTATTCGGAGCATCTCGCCGAGCTGGCCGACCTCGCCGGCCGCCTGGGCCGCCGGTTCGAGGAACGCGGGTTCCGCGAGCTGGCCGGACGCGGGTCGAAGCCGGCGAGTGGGACGAGCGGGTCTCCCTCCCGGCCTCCCGCGGATGAGCCGGCGCCGACGGTTTCCGCCACCCTGGCCGAACTGGTCGAGCCGGGCGTCACCAGCGCAGCCGGAGGGACGGGCCGAAGCCAGCCAGCCGCGCCCCGACCGGCCCGGCGCCACGTCCCCCGGTTCGAGGACGAGGCCGCGGAAGCGGGCCTCGCCGGCTTCATCCAGGACAACGGCTCCTCGCCGATCCACCAGCTTCCCGAGATGTCCAGCGGCGGCGTCGGTCTGCTCGACTACGACGGCGATGGATTCCTCGACGTGTACTGCGTCCAGGGCGGCCACTTTCCCCCGGAGCCGACGGCCGGGACTCTCGATGGATCGACCGGCGACCGGCTCTACCGCAACCGGAGCGACGGCACCTTCGAGGACGTCACCGTGCGCTCCGGCATCGGCGCGATGCCGAAAGGTTACGGAAATGGGGTCGCGGTCGGGGACTACGACAACGACGGCCGGCCGGACCTGTTCATCACCCGCTGGCGATCCTATGCGCTCTACCATAACCGCGGCGACGGGACCTTCGTGGACGTGACCGCGGCGGCCGGCCTGGGCGGCGATCGCGACTGGCCCACGTCGTCGGCTTTCGCCGATCTCGACGGGGACGGCGATCTCGACCTTTACGTCTGCCACTATGGCGAGTGGGACCCGTCGAATCCCTTGATCTGCAAGGACCAGTCAGGCACGAAGGTCGTCACCTGCGACCCGAGGCGAATCCGGGCCCTGCCCGACCACGCGTTTCGCAACGACGCGGGCCAGTTCGTGGACGTCACCATCGAGGCCGGGTTCGTCGACCGCGACGGCCGTGGGTTCGGCGTCGTGGCCGCGGACCTCGACGACGACGGGCGGGTCGACCTGTTCGTCGCCAACGACAGCACGGCCAACTACCTGTATCGCAACCTCGGAAACTTCCGGTTCGAGGAGGTCGGGCACGAGTCGGGCGTCGCGGCCAACGCGGGCGGCGGATACCAGGCCGGGATGGGCGTGGCCTGCGGCGACGCCGACGGCGACGGCCGGCTCGACCTGGCTGTTACCAACTTCTACGGCGAGTCAACGACGCTGTTCCGCAACCTGGGGGGCGGACTGTTCGCCGACGGCACGGCGGCCGCCGGCCTGGCGGCGCCGAGCCGGCACAGGCTGGGTTTCGGCATCGCCTTCCTCGATGCCGACTCGGACGGCTGGCTCGACCTGATGACGGCCAACGGGCACATCAGCGACGCGCGCCCGCTGTTCCCCTACGCGATGCCTCCTCAGCTCTTCCAGGGCGGTCCTGGCGGCCGGCTGGTCGACATCTCCGCCGAGGCTGGCCCGCCATTCCAGCGGTCGTTCGTCGGCCGCGGCCTGGCCGTTGGAGACCTGGACAACGACGGACGCCCCGATGCGCTCCTGATTGCACAAAATGAACCGATCGTGTACCTGAGGAACCGGGCGCAGGCGCCAGCGGCGCATTTCGTCGCCTTCCAGCTCGAGGGAACGCGCTCGAACCACGACGGCGTGGGCGCCCGGGTAACGGTCCGCGCGGGCGGCCGGGACCGCGTGTCAGTCCGCGCGGGCGGCGGCAGCTTCCAGTCGGCCGGCGACCCGCGACTGCACTTCGGTCTGGGGGCCTGCGATCACATCGATCAGGTCGAGATCCGCTGGCCCTCAGGACGGGTGGATCGATACCTCGGCATCCCGCCCGATCAGCTTTACCGCCTGCGTGAGGGAGATCTCACGCCTCATCTCCGCCCCGCGCGCCTCGCCCGGCGAGACCCGGTCCGGCCGGGCCCGACCCAACCGAATCGCCGGCAGAGCCGACTCCAGGAGACGACCGGTCGGACACGGCCGCGTGAAACCCCTTGTGATGATGGAATTTGAGTCCGATCCCGGATGGCTTCGTCGATATTCCGCGAATGGACTTCCCGAGCCCTTGTGATCATCGAGGGGCGCGGTACAAACTTGATGGAAGTCGCATCGACCGAAGTCCTTTCTATTCCGTCCAGCCTGACAGGGCCGAACTGTCAGGCTGGACAGCCTGACCGACTTTCGTGCCGCCGTAAAGTCTCGCGAGTGACCTCTTTCGTGCTGAGGTAATCGGGTGCGATCGGTCTCTTGCGAGAACCGAAGAGAGGCATTCGAATGAAGCGGCGACGAGATCCAGCCAGCGGTGCGGTCCTGATCGGCGACCGGACGCAGCTCGATGAGCCTGCATCGCGTGGGGCGCGGCCGCGGCGGCCGCGGGGCCTGCTGCTGGTGCTCAGCCTCCTTCTGACGGTCTACCTGATCGTCATGGTCTATCGCCGGCTCCCCGACCGCTGGGCGGCGGCCGATGGCGACTCGCCGATACTGGTCGCTTTCCCCCCTCCGCCGGGGGACCTCGCCAAGGTCCGGGCGAATCCGACTTTCCCCGTCGAGAGAAGCCCCTTCCGCTTCACCGAGATCGTCCGGGAGGCTGGCATCACGTTCGTGCATACCTCGGGAATGACAGAGGCCAAGCACTTCCCAACCGCGTACGGTTCGGGGGTCGCGATGTTCGACGCCGACGGCGACGGCCGACTCGATCTCTACTTCGCCAACGCGACCCGCCTCCCTATCGGGATCGCCCGCACCGGCCCGAACCGACTCTACCGGAACCTGGGCGGCAATCGGTTCGAGGATGTCACCCGACACTCGGGGCTGGGGTTCGCCGGATACTGCCAGGGCATCGTCGTCGGCGACATCGATAATGACGGCGATCAGGACGTGTATCTCTGCAACTACGGCGGCAACGTGCTCTACCGGAACGACGGCCACGGCATCTTCCAGGACATCAGCAAGGCGGCCGGAGTGGATCATACGGGCTGGTCGACCGCCGGGGCTTTCCTCGACTACGATAACGACGGCGACCTCGACCTCTACGTGACCAACTTCGGCCATTGGAACATCCCGGATGATGACCAGTTCTGCGGCGGCCGGAAGGACAGCGGAATGCCCGGCCCGGACAGGGTGCGCATCTACTGTTCACCGCGTTCAGTCCGTCCCGCCCGGCACATCCTCTATCGCAACGAAGGCCACGGTATCTTCACCGATGTGACCGACGCCGCGGGCGTCGGCCGGGCCGATGGTCGCGGGTTGGGCGTTGTCGCGGCGGATCTTAACGGCGACGGGCGCATCGACCTCTACGTGTCCAACGACACTTGCCCGAATTTTCTGTATCTGAACCGGGGTGACGGGACATTCCAGGATGTGACGGAGACCTCGGGCGCGGGCTACGATAACGCGGGCCATGTCCGCGCCGGCATGGGAGTGGACGCCGAGGACGTCAATGGCGACGGACGGATGGACCTGTTCGTCACCAACTATTTCGACGAGCCCAACTCGCTGTTCCTCGGCCGGGGCGGGGGCGAGTTCGATGAGTCGAGCCGGATCTCGGGCATGATGCACGACAGCCTGCCCTGGGTCGGTTGGGGCTGCGCCCTGGCCGATTTTGATAACGACGGCTGGCCCGATTGCTTCGTGGCCAACGGCCACGTCGACGACAACCTCCACCTACTCGGGATCGATAACCCCTACGCTCAGCCCGCCTTGCTCCACCGCAACCGCGGTGACGGCCGATTCCAACTCGCTACGCGGAATGCCGGCGCCTACTTCGATTCCGATCACGTCGGCCGCGGAGTCGCCCATGGCGACCTGGATGACGATGGTGATATCGACCTGGTCGTCAACCACAAGGACGGCCCACCGGCTGTCCTGCGTAACGACACCCCGGCGCGATACCACTGGATTCGCCTGCGACTGGTCGGCACGCGCAGTAATCGCGATGCCGTCGGCGCTCGCGTCGAGGTCGAGGTGGGCGGCCGGACCATCTTCCGCCAGAGGAAGGGCGGGACGAGCTATGCATCATCCCACGACCCGCGGCTCTTGATCGGCCTGGGCGACGCCCCACGCGCCGATCGAGTCACGATCCGATGGCCGTCGGGCCAGGTGGATGAGTATCACGACCTGCCGGCCGGTGCCGATCTCTCGCTCCGGGAAAACACGATCAGTCATTAATCATTCGTCATTAGTTCCACAGCGGAACGAATCGCGAGGGCTCCTCGGAACCCCTGGAAACGCCGGGGGTTGGGTTTCGGGCCTGGTGTGGTCCGCGCTGCGGTGGGGCTGAGGCCCCTCGTCGCAACCGGCCGCAAGATCACTGGTTCCGACGGGGCCGGAAAACACCTGCCGCTGTAGAACGAATGACGAATGACTGGAAGCGGCAGATCCTATGACTTCTTCTCTGCCCCGCCAGAATCCCCCGGCTTCGGCGCCTCGGGGGCCTTCGGCTTGTTCGTCCCCTTCGTGCCCAGCGGCATGATCCCCTGGTCGAGCGGCACCCCCGGCGTGGTATCTTTCGGGACGCCCTCGTCGATGCCGGTGCCGCCTCCACACCCGCTCATTCCGAGCGAGGCGATGACGACCGCGGAGCACAGGGCACTGGCGATATGTCGCTTCATGGGCGAGTTCTCCAAGTGTAAATAATCAGCGATTCCTCGGCAAGGAGGACATTCAGGTCGGTCCGGCTCTCCTAGGAGCAGTGGCTAACAGGCCCTAACAAAATGGGGACTGGCTCCGGGTCTTCGAGGTGCCTGCCCCGATTTTGTTAGGGCCTCTCATGACGATTTCAGTAGGAGCCGCTGCTAAGCGCCTCCCCGCCGTTCCGCGTTCCAAGCGCCCACCACGCCTGCGGCGAGACCGAGTCCTTGATGAACTGGACGTGGCCGTCCGTGAAGCAGATGTTCACGCCGCCGGGGTGATTGCTCGTGGGTGGCGACATACCGGTGATCCCACCCGCTGTGCCCCCGTACCAGGCGTTGTCCGATGTGTTCATGCAGGTGAGCGTGTTCGGCGTATTGAAATGGTTGTAGCAGTCGGCCTGCCAGTGCCAGAAGTACCCAAGAGACCAGGAGAAGCCCAGGTACCAACTGGCTCCCCAGGCCTGCGTGGTCCCCGGGATCGCCTGGCAGGTTTTCATGGCCTGGAGTGCAATCGTAGTGCTGCCGCTGTTGTAGCTGTTCGAGTAGGTGGTGAGGAAGATCCCCCGCTTGCCGTTGGGACCGCTGTTCGCGTAGGGCAAGGGGTTACCCGTGGAGTTGCCCAGGAGCTTCTCGCCGAACAACGCGGTGTTCGACGTGCCGTCGGTGACGCTCTCCAGCCCGAAGAAGCCGAGGTTGCTGTCGGCCCCCCACCACGCCGTGCCCGGCGACCAGCCGTTCACCATGCTGTTCTGGGGTGAGGCGGTCGTGAAGAACGGGACGATCGTCCCTGACCACTGCCGTATCGTGGCCGGCCCCCCGTAGTTGCCGAGGTAATTGGTCGGAGCCCACGGATTGTTCGGCCGCGCCTTCTGGTTGTCCGACGGGCAGAGCAGCACCGATATGGCCGAAAAGCCGACCGTCGTGTTGACCGACTGGTCGGGCCCGATCGCGAAATTCATCGAGTTGTACAGGGGACCCTGCTCGATGTTCGGCAGCAGGAAAACCGTCCAGTTCGCCGTCCAGCCCCAGCCGTTGGTCGGCCCGAGGAACATGCACTGGGACGGGAGGGCGTTGGCCTGTTGCTGGTAGTTGTGCACGGCCAGCCCGAGTTGCTTCAAGTTGTTGGTGCACTGAGCCCGGCGGGCCGCCTCGCGGGCGGCCTGGACGGCCGGCAACAACAGCGCGATCAGGACCGCGATGATGGCGATGACCACCAGGAGTTCGATGAGGGTGAATCCCCTCCGATGCAGGATGAGTTTTCGCATGAATACCGAACCCTCGCATGAAGAGATGGGATAACTTCTCAATAACTCCCGGCAACTGACTCAAGGATCACCATATCGATGACCTGTTACGCCGTCGTGAAAGTAGGTCAGGCTCTCATCCTGATGCTCAGGACAGGTCAGACCGGGAGCCCGACCCACGTGAGATTCATCCTCGTCAGCGTAACATCAGCTACCTGGACCCAGAGTGATTGAGAGGTCATGAGACGAACTCTGTCCAACCCAGTCTAGAGTTACCAGTGTCCACGGCGCGGTCGCAAGGGGGTAGTCACCTTGACGCTCCATTTGTTTATCACTCGGCGTCGAAGACCATCAGGGTTGTTCTCCAGTAGCCCTGACCTGACTTTAGCATGAAGGAATTAAGAGATTGCCCTGTCATGTGAACAAAAATCCTCAGATGGGTGCAGTCATGGCATGGGAATGTACCATTACCCCAGTGTCCTCACTGACGCCCAATGGGCACTGATCGGGCCTCATATTATCCCGGCAACCAGGATTCTCAAGTAGGTCAGTCTTTCCAGCCTGACGGATCAGCCGAGTCAGTCTGGACTGCCTGACCGACTTTCGTGCCGCCGGAATATGCCCACCGAGCCGGGCCGGGCGGCGGGATGGGACCCTCGACCAGATCCACGATCGGCTCCGCAAGAAGGCCCACACCATGGAGAAACCGTACCATCCCCGCACCTCGGCCAGCGTGGACAGCCAGTATCACCCCGGCAAGGAAGATCCTCAAGTCGGTCAGGCTCTCAGCCTGACAGTGAAGGCGAGTCAGGCTGAGAGCCTGACC
>JAKAUH010000937.1 GCA_021818605.1 Planctomycetota bacterium | reverse complement strand
TGTCATAATCGGCCTGGTAGCCGACAAGGCCGCCAAGTTGCCGGCTCAGTCCGGCGGCCTGGGTGCGATCCTCGAAGGTCGAGTCGCCCTGGTTGTGGTAGAACGCCATCGGCTGGCTCGGCTCGGAGCTGGTGACGACGACGTCGAGCAGCCCATCGCCGTCGAAGTCGTCCATGATGGCCCCGCCCGACTCGTTCCTGCGGTCGCCCAACCCGGCGGAGAAGCTGACGTCGCGGAACCTGCCGATGTCGAACTCGGATCGGAAGAAGCCGCTCAGATCCAGCCGGTAGCGCGGGTCGACCCGGTCGGGGTATTCGCCGAGGGTCATGTGGGCGAGGTTCAGCAGCCAGCGGACCTCCAGGTCGTCCGGGAACTGCTCGAGGTACTCGGTGAAATGAGCGATCGCGCGCCGCGAGCCGGCCGGATTGGTGTGGACCGCCGACTCGGCGATCGGCAGGATACGCGCTTTCGCCCCGGCACATGAGGCAGTTGTCGTTTTCCCCCTGCCGCATCGCCGTGATTCCCTGAAGGTAGACCAGGGTCCCCATCCCTGCCCGGGCCATCCGATCATCGCCCCGGACGCGCCGGCGCAGCCGCCTCAAAAGCCGGTACGCCGAGCCGGGATCCCCAGCGTAATTCCACAGGTTGGCCTTCGCGCACAGGAGCGCGAACTCGTCGTCCCACTGCACGCGAGGGTCCCGCAGCCGCTCGTCGATGGCCCGGATCGAGCGCTCGGCGACGTGATCCCAGCGGCCGGCGATGTCGTCGAGCGTCGCGTCGGTCCGCCAGCGCGGCACGGCGAATTGAACCACTCCGAGTCCGCCCGGATCCAGCACCATCTGCCGCGGGCGATACGTGGTGCCTTTCGCAAAGGACGCGGTCGGATCGACCCCAGGCGCACTTATCGCGGCCTGGCCCCTGCCGCCCCGCACGGCCTGCTCGGCATGCCGCATCCAGAGTGTGCTCAGGCCCACCACCACGAGGAGGCACAGACCAATCAGACCGGACGAGTGTCGCGCCATGGCCCAGAGCCCCCGGATGCGTTGTCTTGCCTTGTCTTTTTAGACCTAAGTTTATAGGTGGCGAACGCGCGCGAGGATACCCCTCTGATTCGGAGAGGGAGGATCAGTCGGTTGAGGAGGGGGTGCGATCAGGGCCTGAACGGGCTGATGCGGGTATCGGTGGGCGGCGAGGTCTTGTTGGGGGCTACGGGGAGGTGTGAGGTGGTACGGGTCCGGTGTCGTTCTGGGGTGGGTCGGCGCGTTGATTGCGCAGGGTCAGCCGACCAAGGTGGCCTCGGGGAGACTCGAACTCCCACGTCCTTTCGGACATCGGCTCCTAAGACCGACGCGTCTGCCATTCCGCCACGAGGCCCTGGAGAAATGTGGACAACCCGAGGATAACGGACGAGGTGTCGCGAGGGAAGGAGTGTTGATGCTGGATTCCCGATATCGGGACGGCAAGAAACCAGAGGGCGATTCCATGACGATGCGGCGACGGCGGTTCCTGGAGGGGTGCGGCGGCGGACTGGCGGGGCTGCTGGCGGCGTCGGCGGGTGGGCCGCCGGTGGCGATGGGTGCGGGCACGGGAACACGTGAGGTGGCGGCGGACGTGGCGATCGTCGGCGGCGGACTGGGCGGCTGCGCCGCTGCGCTGGCGGCGCTTCGAGCCGGGCGGACCGTGGTCCTCACCGAGCCGACCGACTGGATCGGCGGCCAGCTCACGTCGCAGGCCGTGCCGCCTGATGAGCATCCGTGGGTCGAGCAGTTCGGCGTCAACGCGTCGTATCGCGAGCTGCGCCAGGGGATCCGGGCCTACTATCGCCGGCATTTCCCGATGACCGAGGCCGCGCGCGCATCGCGGGCACTGAACCCGGGGAACGGCGGGGTCTCGAAGCTCTGCCACGAGCCGAAGGTCGCGCTCGCCGTACTGACCGAACTGCTCGCACCCTATGCCTCGAGCGGCCGGCTGCTGGTGTTGCTCGAGCACGAGCCTGTGAAGGTCGACGCGCAGGGCGATCGCGTTCGCGCGGTGACCGTTCGCGACGTGCGAACCGGTCGCGAGCGCACGCTGACGGCTCCCTACTTTCTCGACGCCACAGAGCTGGGCGACCTGCTGCCGATGGCCGGCGTCGAGCGCATCATCGGGGCCGAGTCCCAGGCCCGCACGGGCGAGCCGCATGCCGCGGCGGTCGATCAGCCGGGCAATCAGCAGGCGATCACCTGCTGCTTCGCGATGGAGTACCTCGACGGCCAGGATCACACCATCGACCGCCCCCAGGAATACGCCTTCTGGCGCGAGTACATCCCGGCGCTCCGGCCTGCCTGGCCGGGGAAGCTGCTCGACCTGATGTACACCCACCCGCAGACGCTCAGGGCCGACACACGCGGCTTCGACCCACGGGGCGTGGGAGCCGGGCTCTGGGTCTATCGCCGGCTCGTGGACCCGCGGAACTTCCGCCCGGATGCGTATCCGGGCAGTTCGGGCATGACGCTGGTGAACTGGCCGCAGAACGACTACCTGCTCGGCCCGATCGCCGGGCCCGGCGTCACGCCCGACGACGCTCGCCAGCATGTAGCGAGGGCGAAGCAGCTCAGCCTGTCGCTGCTCTACTGGCTCCAGACCGAATGCCCCCGGCCCGACGGTGGGCACGGCTGGAAGGGACTGAAGCTCCGGCCGGATGTGGTCGGCACGGAAGATGGCCTGGCGAAGGCGCCCTACATCCGCGAGTCGCGGCGAATCCTCGCCGAGTTCACGGTCCTCGAGCAGCACGTCGGCACCGAGGCGCGGCGGTCGAAGGCGAAGCGGGCGGATCCCTCCGACGTCCGCGCCGAGCGGTTCGCCGACAGCGTGGGCGTCGGCACCTACCGGATCGATCTGCACCCGAGCACCGGTGGCGATAACTACATCGACATCAGCTCGCTGCCGTTCCAGATCCCGCTGGGCGCGTTGATTCCGAAACGGGTCGAGAACCTGCTGCCCGCCTGCAAGAACCTGGGGACGACCCACATCACCAATGGTTGCTATCGGCTGCATCCCGTCGAGTGGGCCATCGGCGAGGCCGCCGGAATGCTGGCCGTGCATTGCCTCGATGTCAGGGATGTGCCTCGAGCGATCCGCAACACGCCCCGGCGTCTGGCGCAATTCCAGGCGAGGCTGAAGGGGCAGGGGGTCGAGCTCGACTGGCCGCGGGTGGGGCCGCGTTAAAATCGGTCGGGCTTTCCGGCCCGAGCCTCCCCGATCATGAAGCCATGACATCTGGCGTTGAAATATCCTATCCTTGGTGTGCCGAGGGCGATATAATATCTCGGCAACACCGGGGACTTTGCGTGCCGGCGATCGGTCGTACCGACTCGTCGCGAGCGCCGGGCTGCCCCGGGAGGATCGTCGAGCGTGGCACACGAATGGCGATGAGGCGGGTTCGATGTCTTCCGAGCCCGGTACGAATCACTTCGAGGACTCGGCAACCAGTCCGGGGCGAGCAACGTAGTAAGTCCTGGGCGGCAATCGGTGACCCCGTCATTTGGCATCTCGGTTCGCCCGGCGAACGAGACCAGGAGGTTAGGCAGTGACTTCAAGCAATCCCGCATTTTCGCAAGACATGTTCGCGGGGTATGAGCAGGTCTACGGTGCGCCGAAGACCCGCAGCCTGGTGACGACCGTGCAGGGGACGGTGGGCAAGACGTTCCTGCTGCTGGCGATCCTGTCGTTCACGGCGCTCTGGTCGTGGAACGCGGTCGAGGGTGGCACGTTCAGCATGGCGCTCCTGCCGATCTCGATGCTTGGCGGCTTCATCGTGGCGATGATCACGATTTTCCGGCCGACGTCGGCGCCGATAACAGCTCCCATCTATGCGGCGCTCGAGGGTGTGTTGCTGGGTGCGATCTCGCAGTTTATCGAGATGAAGTACCACGCCCGCTTTCCAGGTATCGCGCTCCAGGCCGTGATGCTGACCTGCGGCACTCTGTTCATGATGCTGTTCCTCTACCAGACCCGGCTGATCCGGGTAACGGAGAAGCTTCAGGCCGGGATCGTCGCGGCGACCGGGGCGCTGGCGCTGTTCTACTTCGTGACGTGGATCATGCGGCTGTTCGGCGCCGAGATGCCGCTGGTCTGGAGCTCCTCGGCCGCGGGAATCGGATTCAGCCTGCTCGTGATCGGCATCGCGGCGTTCAACCTGCTGCTGGACTTCGACTTCATCGAGAAGGCCGCGTATGCCGGCGCTCCCAAGTACATGGAGTGGTACGGCGCCTTCGGCCTGATGGTCACGCTGATCTGGTTGTACCTTGAGATCATCCGCCTGCTGACCAAGCTGGCCGATCGGCGGTAAGCCGCGGGTTGTCAGCCAGTGATCGTTCGGGATCGGGAAAGCATCGCGGCCCGGCCGGCGCCATCGAATCGGCGTCGGCCGGGCCTTCTCATGCGCGGGGGCACAGCGAGCGAGCGAGCGAGTGCGGCCGCCCGCGCTTCCCGTTACTTCGAGGCGCGTCCGTCACCCGTTCCAGTCTTCTCGAAGCGAAGGAAGAAATTCTCCTTGAGCCTGGGCGGGTTGGGGGTCGGGATCAGGCGGAAGCCGGCATCCTCGATCTCGCGCTTGAAGACCGCCTTGCTGGCGCGGACGTGCTTGAGGATGAACGCCGAGCTCTTGCCCTCGACGCGGTCGAACTCGATCACCACGAGCTTTCCGTCGGGCCGCAGGGCCTTGTGGATCGAGGCCAGGGACCTGTCGGGCTTCTCGAAATGGTGGTAGACGTCGCTCAGGAACACCAGGTCGACTGAGTTCTCGGGCAAGTTGGTGGCGTCCTGGCTGCCAACAACCGTGGTGATCTGGTCCTGGTGGTTCTTCTTCGCGTCCTCGGCGATGTGCTTGAGGAACGGCCTGGAGATGTCCACGGCGTAGACCTTGCCCGATGGCCCAACCTTCTCAGCGAACAGCCGGGTGAACAGCCCGGTGCCCGCGCCGACGTCGGCGACGGCCATCCCCGGCTTGAGGTCGAGCGCCGCGACGATCTCGTGCCGGTGGGCGTAATTCTCACGTTTCTCGGTCTCAAACCGCTTCACGTAGTCCTTGACGTTCGCCTTGCGGAAGGGCGCGTTGATCTTTGAGTCGACCTTGGTCTTCGTGGCCTGGCCGGACGGATCCTGCCCCTCGCTACGGCCGGTCATGACCGCCAGGATGGCCAGGCTTGCTCCCAGGGCCAGGGCGAGCGGGATGCGCGAGAACGATGGACGATGCATGGGTGGAAGCTCCTTGTGGCTGGGACCTCGATGCTCAAACGCGATTGAGCCTATCGCGCGGCGACACGCGGGGAAACACCCTGGCCTCGCCCGAGCCGACCGTCGTCAATGCGAGGGCGCAAGACGGTTGGACCGAAGAGTCCCGATGATCGAGCGGACCGAGTCGGCCCCGACTTCGGCGAGCCGGGCGGGCAGTTCGTCGAGGAGTCGATCGGCGGCGGAGGGGTCGTAGAAGGTGGCCGTGCCGACCTGGACGGCCGATGCGCCGGCGACGAGGAACTCGAGTGCGTCGTCAACGTTGGCGATGCCGCCGATGCCGATGATCGGCAGGTCGGGCAGGGCCCGCGCGATGTCCCAGACCATCCGCAGGGCGACCGGCTTGACGGCCGGGCCGGACAGGCCGCCGACGTCATAGGCCAGGATCGGCCGCCTGCGCCGCCAGTCGACGGCCATGCCGCGGAGGGTGTTGATCAGGCTGACGGCGTCGGCGCCGGCCTCGGCGGCCGCGGCGGCGATCGCGACCACGTCGGTGACGTTGGGCGTGAGCTTGGCGATGATCGGGATGTCGCAGGCAGCCCGGACCCGGCGCACCAGCCGGCCGACCGACGTCGGATCAATACCCAGGTCGAGCCCGTGGCTGACGTTCGGACACGAGATGTTGAGTTCGACAGCGGACAGCCCCGACGCGCTCGAGAGCCGCGCGGCCATCGCGACGAACTGGTCCTCGTCCTCACCGGCGATGTTGGCGATCACCGCCGTGCCGATGGTCCGCAAGTATGGTAGGTGGTGCTCGATGAAGTGGTCGAGGCCGTCGTTATCGAGGCCGATGGCGTTGAGCAGTCCCGACGCGGTTTCCACCGTCCGGGGCGTCGGATTGCCGGCGCGGGGCCGGGCGGTGACCGTCTTGGGGATCACGCCGCCCAGGCGGTCCAGGCGGACGAACGGCTCCATCTCGCGGACGTAGCCGAACGTCCCCGAGGCCACCAGGATCGGGTTCTTGAGCCGAAGACGCCCGAGCGTCACGTTCAAATCAACCAATAGCCTCGCGCTCCGATCAGGTTCGAAACCCGGTCTGTCCCGTCGCCGGCTCCCCGAGTCCGGCCGTCGAATCGCGTGTGGCATTGTCGCAGTCGGTGGGCCGGAACGGCAAGGCGGGTCGCCGTCTGGAAGGCGGTTGGGTGTTTCCGCTCTTGTCGACCGCCTGCCGGATGGTCTAGTCTAACGTGGCGCCGGCCCGACTGACCGGCCCCACCGCCAGTCTGTCTGCCTCGAAGCGAGATGCGATGCGCGTCGAGGCGGTCCATGCCCCGCATTCCCCTTGAGGGAGGGAAAATCCCGCCGATGGCCGAGTCCCCCGTCACCGAGCCGGAACTGTCCGAGGAGCTCGAGTTCGTCAAGGCGCTGGCCGCCGAGGCCGCCGGAGTTGCCCTCTCGCGCTGCCGGCAGGTCACGCCGCACGAGAAGGACAACCTGAGCTACGTGACCGACCTGGACCAGGACCTCGAGCGGCTGATTCGCGGCCGGCTGGGCGAGCGGTTCCCGGACGACCTGCTGACCGGCGAGGAATACGACGCCGAGGGAGGTTCGGGCCCGCGCCGGTGGTCGATCGATCCGATCGACGGCACCGGCAATCTGGTCCACTCCCTGCCGCTGTGGGCCATCAGCATCGGCCTGATCGTCCAGGGCGAGCCGGTGCTGGGCGTGATCGCCGTGCCGCCGCTCGGCGAGCTCTACTGGGCCACCAAAGGGGGCGGCGCCTGGCTCGATGGCCGCCGCCTGACTGCCGAGGATACCGACACGTTCCACAACCAGGACAACGTCTGCGTCGGCACGAACGCCCTCCGCGTCGTCGATCCCCGCTCGCTCCCGGGCCGCCTGCGCGACCTGGGCAGCGCCTGCTGCGAGCAGATCTTCGTCGCGGCCAATCGCCTGAAG
>JAKAUH010001171.1 GCA_021818605.1 Planctomycetota bacterium | reverse complement strand
GACCTGCGGCGGTATCCAACCCCAGCATGCGGGGAGAGCCGTCTCATTTGGAAGGGGCAAGGGGCGCGGAGGACCACTCGGGAACCGTTCGATTTCTGGGAAAGTGCAGCTACGGGAAGACTGCGCGCCACGGTCGCCGACCCAAAACCCACATGGTAGTCTTTTCCCGTGCAATCGAATGCGCCGCCGCGGGACCGCCGGCTTCCTCGCCGCTCGCAGGTCATCGAAGCATCTCGGGCAGCGGGCATCGCTCGGTTCGGGGAACGGCGTGCCGCATCGGTGACACGACGGAGGCAGCCGTAGCGGCGTGAAGTCCTCGGGGTGCATGAGCTGGGCCCGCGCCGCCACACGGTGATCGCGGATTCCTCAGAACGAGATGATCCGATAGGCTTCTTCCAGGGTCGTCACGCCCTCGAGGATCTTGTGGATCGCGCTGTGCTTGAGCGTGCGCATTCCCAGGTCCATCGCCACCCGGCGAAGGACGTCCTTGGGGATCTGCTGGAAGATCAGGTCGCGGAGCTCGTCGCCGACGACCATGATTTCGTAGATACCCGTCCGGCCCAGGTAGCCGGTCTGGAAGCAGGCGGGGCAGCCCAGACCGCGGTGGAGCTTGAGGTCGCCGTGCTCGGCCGGGTCGAGCTCGAGGGCCGTCAGCTCCTTCTCGCCGGCGGTGTAGCTGACCCGGCAGTACGGGCAGACCTTCCGGATCAGCCGCTGCGAGACGATCGCCAGCAGGCTGCTCGACAGCTGATAGCCGGGGATGCCGAAATTGTACAGGTTGCTGATCGTGCTCGGCGCGTCCGAGCCGTGCAGCGTGCTGAAGACCAGGACCCCGGTGAGCGCGGCGCGGATGCCGATCCGCGCCGTCTCATCATCGCGGATCTCGCCGATCATGATGACGTCGGGATCCTGGCGGAGCATCGCGCGCAGGCCCTCGGAGAAGCCCATCTCGCCGGGCGTGATCTGCGCCTGGTTGACGCCCGGGATTCGGTGCTCGATGGGATCCTCGATCGTCATGATGTTCTTCATCGGCGAGTTGATCCGCTCGAGGCAGTTGTACAGCGTCGAGGTCTTGCCCGCGCCGACGGGCCCCGCCACGAGGACGGCGCCATACGGTTGCGTGATGAGGCGATCGAGCGTTTCGGCCTGCTCGTGTTCCATGCCCAGGTGGGTGAAGTCCTGGGCGTCGGTGAGCACCTCGTGGATGCGAATGACGATCTTTTCGCCGAAGGTCGTGGGGAAGGTCGCGAGGCGGAGATCGCGCGGGTGGCTGTGATGCTGGATTGTGATCCGCCCGTCCTGCGAGTGGCGGCGCTCGACGATGTTGAGGTTCGACATGATCTTGAGCCGGCTGACAACAGGCGTGGCCATCGCCGGCTCGATGAAGAGGATGTCCTGGAGCTGTCCGTCGATCCGGTATCGAACCCGCAGTCCGTTTTCCTGCGGGTCGAAGTGGATGTCGGTCGCCTGGCAGTCGCAGGCCCGCAGGAGCACGTCATTGACCAGTTCGGAGAGTGTCGCGGTGACCGATTTCTCCTGGAGCTCCTTGCGAACGTCGCGCTGGTGCTGAGTCCGGTCGGGCGAGAGGGGACCGACGACGGTCATGGCGACCTCGGTGCCGGCCTGGCCGTTGTCGGCGGCCAGCGCGGTCAGCCGCTCGAACGCGAGCTGGTTGAGCACCTCGGGCGAGATGAGGTTGAGCTCGAGGATGGCCTGCCGCAGGTCGCGATTGTGTTCCTTGCCGTAGACCTGGGCGGCGTGGACCTGTTTCGGTGGTCACAGGCCCTTCTTGAGGAGGACCGTGATCAGCGTCTCCTCGGCCGGGGACAGCTCGGGGAGCTGCGCCTCGGCGGGTCCGTGGCCGGCACCTGAGGCCGGCCGCGGGGGCAAAGTGTGGGTCACCGCGTTGGGGCGTAACGGGGCTGTCGTGGGCTCCACGATGCAGATCTCCTCGGGTAGATCACGCCCGCTCGCCTCCGCAGGCCGGCCGACCGGAAGGGAACGAACTGTCAGGCTCGGTCCGGCGCCCGCCGTCGCCGCCCGCCGTGGGAAGGGTGATTCGCGGGCACCGACCCAGCCTATTCTTCCGCACGGTCACCCCGGTTGCCAAGATCGTTGTCGCCCGCCGGTTGCGTTTTTCCCCCGAGAGCATTCGACGAACAGGGCCGGCTCGGCGGCCCCATATCGGAGCACCAGGCCGGCCTGCGGACATCAGGCTCCGCCCGTCGGCGGGGCGACGCCTGGCCGCCCACGCCCGGGTTCGCGACATCACCAGCCGTGGAATTCGTCGAGCAGCCGGTCGAGGGCCAGCTCGAGCTTTTCCGGAGTCTCGTAGGATCCGGCCGCGATCTGCCGGCGGATCTCGTCGACCCGCTCGTGGCGGATCTCAGGCAACTGGCCGATCCCGTCGAGCATCTGGCCCAGGGGCGAGATCTCGACATGGTCACGCGGGGCACTGGAGTGCACCGTGTGGCCGGCCTCGACGCTAAACGCGGCCAGTCGCGGGTAAATGGGTTGAGGGCCTTGTGTTCCCCCAGCGCCGTAGATTTCCATCGCGCCTCCCAATCGGGTGCATTGGCCGTCGGCTCCGCCGCCGGCAGAACCATGAGATGTCTGTCTCGGTACCCACGGAGGCCCCCCGGGAACCCTGGCGGCTTTTCAGCCTTCTTGCGGGCGTCCCGCTCCGGTCTCCGCTCACGCCGTGATGCCCGTTTCGGGCCTCAACAGCATTAAGTATCGGCCGGAATCTGGAGCGAGTTTAATCAAAGGCACGAAGGTAGGGCCTCCCGGTCTACGCCCTCGTCATTGCCGGCGCACCCGTTCGCGTCCCACAGGCTGCTTGAGCGACTCGGCCAGTCGCTGCGACGTCGCCCCGAGCTGTTCGGTCAAAACCAGCACCTTCTGCCTCAGTTGCTGGAGCTCCCGCTGCTGGTCGGGCGTCGTCGGCATCGCCTGCATGGTCTCCAGCGTCTTGACCACGTCCTGGAGCGCCTCGGCGCCGTGAGTGAACATCAGTGCGGTGTCATACGCTCCCTCGACCCGGATGTCCTCGCGGCTCGGCTTGTAGAACGGGCTGAGCACGAACGGGTTGGCGAAGATTTTCTGCACCAGCTTGTTGCCCCAGTCGGTGGCATCGCGGATATTCGTGATCGACCGCTGGATCTCGGTCCTGCCCCGCACCAGGATGCCGGCGACCTGCGAGGCCACCTGCTCGGCCTGGTAGAGCACCCGCGCGGCCCGAACCCGCAGTTCATCCAGCCCATCGAGCACCTTCTCGACCTTCACCCGGTCCCTGCTCATGATATCGTGCAGCGTGGCCGTCAGGTCCCGCACGGAAGACATCGACTGCCGCATGTTCTCGCGGTTCTCGGTGACGATCCCCTGCACCTGCCCCGTGATCGCGTCCACGTGCGCGAGCGTCGATTCCACCCGGGGCGCGTTGACCCGGATCCGCCTCGACAGTTCGTGGATCTCGGCGACCGTCCCCTCGATGGCCGGCCGGACCGAGTCGCTCAGCTCCCTCACGTTCGCCGTCGTATCCTCAAGCGAGGCCAGGAGCTGCCGCACCCGTGGACCGGCCGAGTCGACCGTCTGGCGGATCTCGCCGATCATGTGGCGGATGTCGTTGCGCTCGACCGGCCCCAGCCCAACCTGCTCGATGATCGGGTCGAAGAACGACGTCTCCACGCCGCTGATCGTCTGCCCGGCGACCAGCGGGACGCCCGACCGGCCCGTCGAGACGATGTTGATGTGGCTCATGCCGGTGAGCGCCGGGGCCACCGTGACCTTCACGTCCTGGCGGAGCATCTTGACCAGCCGCGCCGGCAGGGAGATCCGCACCCGGGCCCGCAGCATACCCTCGACCTCGACCATGTCGGTGTCGACCACGCTGCCGGTATCCAGCCCGGCGACCCGCACCGGGCTACCGATCCGGATCCCCTGCGCATCGCGGAAGACCACGTTGATCGTCTGCTGCGGCGAGAGGAAACCGGGCCCGTCGCTGGCCAGACCGACCAGGGCGATCAGGGCGCCGATGGCCACGATCACGACGAGGCCGACCCAGACCTCGCGGGCCGAAAAACGGGCGTGCATCTCACTACCTCCCGGGGACCCGGCCCGCCGCGTCCCGGCGCCGGCCGAACCGAATCGACTCGTCTCGTCTCGTCTCGTCTCGTCTCGTCTCGACTCGACTCCAGGCTTCTCACCGGGCCGGCGGCTTCAGAAGCGTCGGGCCGTAGAACGGGACCGCGTGATAGACCAGCATGAACCAGCTCATGTTCACCAGCAGGATCGCCACGATGCCCAGGCAGGTCGCCCGGAACACCGGGGTGGCCAGGGGCGCCCCGGCGTCGGCATGCATCGCGGCGTGGCGGCGGGCCGCGGCCTCCTCGCGGAAGCTCGGCCGAAGCGCCTCGTGGCAGCAGATGGCCGCCGGAATCATCCCGTACAGCATCCCCTTGACTACCAGGCCCACCACGTCGCGGAACCAGATCATCTTGAACATCATCATGAAGAACATCTCGGTGGGCAGCCCCATCATCGACACCGCCGCCTGCCAGCCAACGACCGTGCCGACGGCGACCCCCCAGAGGCTCAGCAGCAGGCAGGCGACTCCCGCCGCTACGATCCGGGGGCCTGCCAGGCGGACCGCCACCGGCAGCGGGGCGTCGTCGCCCGGATCGGGATGCCGCGCCAACCGTCGCAGCTCGGGGATCATCCGGGCCGCCAGGATCCCGGACAGCGTCATCCCCGACATCAGGCCGCCGAGGTTGCGTAACAGCCCGACGCCCACGACCGCCCCGGTGCCGTCGATGAACGTGCTGCCGTAGTACGCCTGCATTGACAGGAACGACCCCATCGCCACGTGCACCAGTCCGACCAGCGGGATACCCACAACCAGCATCCAGGAGATCTGGCGCGACATCGTCAGCACGAAGCCGGGCAGTTCACGCGATCGCTCGTCGCGCGGGCGTGCGGCCAGCGTGCGTCCCGCGGCGCCCAGGGTCAGCAGGGCGACCCCTCCCACATACGACACCACCGACAGGATGAGCCGCCCCACCCAGCCGAGCGGCCGGATCAGGAACGGGGTGGCCGGGCCCGCGTCTGCTGCGGTACTCATGGTGAAGATCCCTCCATGACCGGCGCCGCAAGGGCTGGTGCTTGCGCTGGCGCGGGTGCCGGGGTCTGTGGCTGCATCTGCGTCTGCGTCTGCGGGCCGGACGGCACCACAACAGGCCGGGGCGTCGGAATCGCCCCGCCCATCACAGGAGGTCCCTGCGTCGCGACCTGGGGCGGCGGGATCGCCGCCATGGCGGGAGGGGGTTGAGCCCGCCGACGACGGCGACGGCGCGCCTGCATCCGGGCCGCCTGGGGCGACATGGCCACGGGGGCCATCGCCATCTGGGGCGACTGGAGCGAGCCGGCCGGCATGGGCGGACCCGTCAGCCAACTCCGCCAGCGACCGACGGCCTGGGCACGCTCCTCCGGGGTGGCCCACGCGACGTAACCGAAGTCCTGCCCGGTCCGCCTCCGCAATTCCTCATGAGCGGCCATCCGGACCACCGGATCCTCGTCGTCGAGGCGGCCGATCAGGGCGGGCACGACCTGCGAGTCGGGCTCGCGGTCGCCCAGGCCCACCGAGCGGGCCCGCACCAGGGGCGCGGGATGGTGGATCTTGCGGAAGCTGTGCGGCGCCAGCCCGCACCCCCAGCAACCCAGCATCATCCCGGCCACCAGCGCTGCAATGAGCGGTCGGCGGGTCGTCACGGATCCCCTTCCCTGGTTCATCGAGGACGCAGGATCCCCGCCCCGCGCTCCCTGCGCCGGGCTCCCCTCGTCCACAAACGGCGCGGACTTTAGTCGAACCTGCCAGGTCGGGCAATCCCAATCTCGGCAAGCGTACGCGGCGACCAGGTGGGAGGGTCGGTGTTTTTTTCGGTAGACTGTTGACTTTGTCGTCTCTGATTGCCATCGTTTTGATCGATTGGATCGTAGATTCCCCTGATGCGGGCAGGTTCGTATAATTTCCGTGCGCCCGGTGTTTCCGTCCGTCTGCGGAAGGGAGTATCCGGTATGTGCCCCTGGCTTCTGACCTCCCCCCCCTTCCAAGTTACCTCGTCATCCCCCTGGCGTGCGTCGCCCCGGGGACCTCTCGCGGGATGCGACGGGGGCCGTTCGACGTCCCAGCGGGTCGAGCCTGAGCCGGGACTGATCGCCAGGTTCGACCGGGAGTTCGACTTTGGGGCGCTGGTCGCCAGCTCGGGTCGGAAGGTCGAACATCGGTATCAACTCAGGAATACGACCGGTCGCGACGTCAAGATACTCAACGTCATCAATCACAGGACCTGCTGCGGAGTTGTCGAGGCCGCCACGACAACGCTCAGGCCCGGCGACTCTTCCGAGATCCGGGTTACGCTTCACGTCGGCGACCGCTTCGGCCCCGTCGTGCACGACACGGAAATTGTGACCGACCTGCCGGACGAGCCCTCCTTCGTGCTCCGAACCGTGGCGACGGCCGTTCCGCCGATCCGCGTTGAACAGGATGGCCGTTCTGACCGACCCGTCGTCGTCGGTTCCCGAGAGCCGGCGGTGGCCGCGTTCCGGGTGTACGCTTCCGGAACCGCGACCGAGGCGCCGATTGATCTCGGACGCCTGGAACTGCGCTCAACGGCCAGGGTCGAATGGGCCGGGCCGAAGGAGTCGGGGCCCTCCGACGACGGGCTACGGGTCGAATCGAGGCGATTCCTCACCACGCTCGACCCGAGCGGACCACCCCGAGAGCGTCGCGCGGAAATCCTGCTCCGGCAAGGCGACCAGGTTCTCCACCGTCATATCGTCGCGTGGGAGGTCGTGGCGCCGCTCTCATTGTCACCCAGGGTCGTCGCGATTCGGCCGGCCGAGCGCGAGTACCGGGTGGTCGTCCAGGCGCGCGATCAAAGCCCTTTCCGGATCATGCGAATCGAAGGCGGGGACTCGGGCATCAGCGGCCGACCGCTGAGCACGTCCGCCGCCCTGACCCAGACGGTCCAGATCGAGGGAATACCCGGGGCGAAGAACCGTCGCGGGAACATCACGATCATCACCGATCACCCGCTTCAGGCCAGGGTTGATCTGCCCTACGTCGTCATCGATTAGCTGGAGTATTACGTCGTCATGAAAGTATTAGCCCGGCGTGAAAGATCGG
>JAKAUH010000614.1 GCA_021818605.1 Planctomycetota bacterium | reverse complement strand
GCACCGCCGATCAGCGGGCCGGCGAATGGCGGAGGGCAGAGAGCGGGCCGAAGTCGAGCAGTTCGGACCCGGTGGTGGCGAGGCAGCGGAGCGAAGCGGTGAGCCAGTCGCGCGGAATGGGGCCGGTGAGGACGTCGCAGCCGGCGGCGTCGCTCGAGAAGGCCGGCAGGATGATCCGGCCCGGGCCGGCCAGGAAGCACGGCGCCGCGGTTCCCTCGGCGCGGAGCACGGGGTGGAAATGGCCGGTGATGGTCCACTTGCCCGCGACCGTGCGGTGGCCGTGGGCGATCGTCCAGCCGCCGACCAGGACGCTCTCAGGCAGGGGCGACGGCACGTCGGCCGGCGCGAAGAAAAGGCCGCCGCGGTCGTGGTTCCCGTCGATCGGCACCAGCGCAACGCCGCGCCCGGCGAGCCATTCGCCCATCCGGCGAAGGTCGGCCGCCGTTCGGCGACACGGGCGGCCCGACTCGACGAGGTCGCCGGCGACGACCAGGCGGCGAATGCTCGTCCGCCCGAAGAGCGAGTCGAGCCGCGCGAGTGTCTCCGCGAGCGAATGCGCCGGCACGCAGTCGCCGGCCGCGCCTCGAGCCCATTCGTAGCCCAGGTGCACGTCGGCGATCACCGCCGTCTGCTCGCGCAGGTGGACCGCCGCGCCCTCGGGGGTGAAGAGCCAGGCGCCGAAGGACCGGGTGCCGGGAGGTGCGATCTGTCGCGACGTGCGTGACTCCTTCACGGCCCAGCTCCCTTCGCGGCCGCGGTCAGGCGGGCATGCAGGCGGCGGAGGGCATCGCCGGGCGATTCGAATTGCAGTGCCTCAGGTGTGCCCGGCTCGATCCAGGCGGCGGCGAACGGCGAGATCCCACGCAGACCGCGGAACCGGACCGGCGGCCGCGAGGCAAGCCAGCGCGCGGCGGCCGGGACGTCCAGGAAGTCCTCGAGTACCTCGCGGCGGGTCTGCCTCAGGAGGGGGTGGTCGGGGCAGGCGGCCTGGACCAGAGGGTACAATCGGCGACTGACCCAGTTCATCCCGCCAACCCGGACACGACGACCCGGCTCGGGGTTGCGGAGGACCATCAGGGCCGTCGCGGCGACCGAGCGGAACCGACGCGCCGGCAGCTCGCCGCGGTCCAGGCCCTCGAGTACGTCCTCGTCGAGCCGGGCGGGATCGACGAGCAGCGTGATCTCGTCGGCGGACAGCCGGGCGCCCTCGGGCAATCGGATCGACCAGCCCAGGTCGGCGACGGCCAGTGTGAGGTTCCGGCCGAACCGGCGGCCCAGCCTCGCCCCGGTGGCGCGGGCGATGGCCTCGCAGGCCGAGCGGTGCAGCGGAGCGTGGAAGGTGTAAACCAGCCCCGGCCCCTCGGGCGCCGGCGACTCCTCGACGAGCAGGCCCGACGCCGAGGGAACCTCGCTGTACCGCTCCTGGGACTCGACCAGCTCGGCGATCACGGCGGCGGCGCGGCGATCGAGAATGAACTCATCGGCCAGCCAGCCGACGAGTGCGATGCTCCCCTCCTGGTCCAGTCGCCGCGCCGCCTCGGCGCGAAGTGCGGCCAGCTCGCTGGCCAGCTCGCTCGAGAGCGACTGGCGATCGCTGGTCCAGCGCGGCAGGCTGGGCTCACCGCCGGAAACCCGAGCGTGGACGACGGAACCCTCGAGTCGGCGGACCTCCAGCGAGCGGCCGTCCAGCACGAACCGGTCGCCGGGCACCAGCCGTTCGGCGTACGCGGCCTCGAGCGAGCCGACGGCCCGGCCGTCCGCGACGACCCGGACCGATTCCTCCGACAGGATCGTGCCCACGTTCAGCCGGAACCAGCGTGCCACGCGGCCGCTCCGCAGGCCGAACCACCCCTTGCGCCGCCAGATCCGCGGCGAGGTCCACCGAGGCGCCGCGCCGGGCTCGGATTCATGAGCTCCCGCCGGCGCGCCGAGCTCGCCGGCGAGGAACGCCAGGCAGGCGTCGAAGTCCTCGCGAGTAAGCCCGGCCATCGGACCGGCGCGCCGCAGGAGGTCGAACGCCGCGTCCACCGACTGCTCCCCCGCGCAGGCCATGCCGACGAGCTGCTGGCAAACGACGTCGAGGGCCGGCGAGGGCACGCGGAGCGGCTCCAGGCGGCCATCGCGCGCGGCCTTCGCCGTGACGGCCGCGCCGATCAGTTCGGCGGGCGTCGCCGCCAGCAGGATCCCGCGCGACGCGGCGCCCCGACGGTGTCCCGAGCGGCCGACCCGCTGCACGCACCGCGACACCCCGCCCGGCAGCCCGATCTGCACCGCCAGGTCGGCCGTGCCGATGTCCACGCCCAGCTCCAGGCTCGTGCTGGTAACGACCGCCCGCAACTCGCCCGACTTTAGTCCCGATTCGATCGTCCGCCGACGCTGCACATCGAGCGCCGAGTGGTGCGCCGCGATCACCAGGTCGTCCTCGGCGCCCGCTCGGTCGCTATCCTCGCGGGCGGGCGAGCCTCCCGGCGAGCCGGAACGCGGAAGCGGCTCGGCAGGAGCTTCGCCCTCCCGCAGACTTGCTCTCGCGGGCCCACCGCGCAGCGCCCGCCCATCCGGATTCTCCTCCGCCACCAAACACCGAACACCGAAACGACCCGAGCGCAGGTCGTGCGTGACCTTCTCGGCCAGCGCGCGGGTATTGGCAAAGACGACCGTGGTCCGTTGCGAGTCGATCAGCGTGCGGAGGCGCCGGAGCAGCCGCTGGTAGCTCAGCCCTCGGTGGGGCGCCTCGCCGGGTCGGATCAGACTCTCGACGTCGAACTGCGCCGGCGGCGTGCCGGGCGGCGGGGGCGCCACGATGACCCGGCAGTCGCGGCTGGCGCCGACGAGGAACCCGACGACGGCCGGCTCGCCGCGGGTCGTCGCCGACAGGCCGATGCGGCGCGGGTCGCGTTCCGCCTGGGCCGCGAGCCGCTCGAGCGAGACGGCCAGATCGGCGCCCCGCTTCGTGGGCGCCAGCGCGTGCACCTCGTCCACGATCAGGTGCTCGACGCCTTTCCAGTGCGGTCGCCAGGCCGCCTGGCTGAGCAACAGCGACAGGCTCTCGGGCGTGGTGATCAGGACGTGCGGCGGATCGTCGCGGAGCTTCCGGCGCTCGTAGGCCGAGGTGTCGCCGGTCCGGACTCCGACCGTGATCGGGCTGCGTTCCAGCTCGAGCCGGCGGGCGATCGCCGCGAGCGGCGCGGCGAGGTTGCGCTCGACGTCGTAGTTGAGGCTCCGCAACGGCGAGACATACACACAACGCACGCCCAACGCCAGCGTGCCGGCCTCGCGCTCGCGGAGCAGCCGGTCGAGCACCGCGAGGAACGCCGCGAGCGTCTTGCCGGTGCCCGTCGGCGCCACGAGCAGGACATTCTCGCCTGCCGCGATCGGCGGCCAGGCCAGCTCCTGGCCGGGGGTCGGTCCCTCGGGAAACGCCGATCCGAACCAGGCTCGCACCGGCTCCGACAGGAGCATGACGGCCCCTCGCCCCTTGCCGGCCCAGCCCTTCGCGGCCGCGGCTGGCTCGTCGCAACCGGATCCTGCTGACTGCATCCCACCGCGCAAGGCGTCCTGGCCTCGCCGTCCTCCCTGGTGCCCATCCATCGCCCCGCCGGACCCGGCCCTCCGCCGGGTGGAGCGAGGGTGTTATTACTCCGGCAGAAAAGTCGGTCAGGCTCTCAGCCTGACACGCCTTCACTGTCAGGCTGAGAGCCTGACCTACTTGAGGATCTTCCTTGCCGTGGTGATATTGTATTCACCTGAGGCCGCGGCGGGAATACTCTCCGCCCGATGGTCGCGAGTCGCGAGACCAGGCGCCCCGGTCAATCCGGGGCATCCGCCCGGCTGCATCGGCTCGCTCGCTACTGCTATGGCTGCCTGGTGAACGACAGCCCCGGGTCCTCGGGCCCTTCGCCAACGACGCGGTAGGTCATGTGGGTGGCGTCGGTCCAGCTTACGCGGCCGACCAGGGCCGGCCCGTTCTCCTGGACCATCGTCAGCAGCCCCTCGCCGTAGGTCGAGGTGCCGGCGAATTGCCGGGTCTTGCCGGCCTGGGTCACCTGCCAAGTGAAGCCGCCGGCCGGCTGGATCGTCAGCGCGATCGTGGTCTGAGCGTCGGGCTTCGCGGTCCACGTCCCGGCGATCGACGCGCCCTGGGGCGGCGTCGCGTCGGCGGGCGGCTGTGATGGGGCGGCCGTTGCCTCCGGCGGCGCGCCCGACGCGGCCGCGGCGGCCGCCGCCGCGTCCTTCGGTGGCGAGAGCTGCCGCAGCAGCTTCGCCGACAGCGTGTCCTTCGGCATCAGGGCAACCACCTGCCGCAGCACGGTCGCCGCCGCCTCAGTGTAGCCCTGGGTCAGATAGTGATACGCCAGCACGAACCGCGACGAGGCCGAGCTGAGATTGGCATTACAGTAGGCCTCGAGCGCCCGGAGCTGCTCGGTGTAGACGGCGACATCGGGATAGAGCCCGACCATCGTCGCCCAGTCCCACCCCGGGCCGACCGAGAGCACGGAGTAGAGCGTTGCCGCGGCCTCATCGTAGCGCTTGATCGCGAACAGGCAAAGCGCCCGGAACTCGTGCAGGGCCGTGTCATTGGGGAGGATCTTGATCGCCGCGTCGACGCCGGCGAGAGCCTGCTGATAATCGCCGTTCCTGAACGCCACGCGGGCGGCGTCGAACTGCTCCTCGGCCGGATCCGCCACGCTCGCCGACGCCGGCGCCAGCGTCGTGTCGATCGGCTGACCGTAATTGTACGGCATCGCCACGACCGGCTGGTTCACGACGACCGTGTTGCCGTATCCATAGCCAGAACCGTAGTACGGGTTGTAATAGGGCATGTAGCCCATCCCGTAGAGCATCGAGCCGAAGCCCCACGACGACAGGCCGAACCCCAGGCCCATCCCCAGCCCCATGCCGAGCCCGTAACCCCAGCCGCCGTAGCCCCAGCCGCGCCAGCCGCTATACGGGCCCCAGCCGTGCCAGTAGCCGTTGTGCCAGCCCCAGGCGCCGCCGCCGTGTCCGTTCCAGTAGCCGTGATACCAGTTCGAGTGATAGCCGCCATACGCGTTGAGGCCATAGGGCCGCATCGCGCTGGCCCCATAGCCGCGATAACCGCCCGCCGCGACCCCGCGCCCGCCGGCGCCGAGGGCCATTCCGCCACGCTCGCCGCCGGCAACCACGCCGCGGGGCCCGGCGGCAAAACCACTGCGAGATCCCTCGACCGCCGTCCCGCGCGGGCCGGATGCCGCCGCCACGTTCGACCGCCCGCCGACGGCCCGGCCGTCCGGTCCGACGGCCCCGCCCGCGCGGCCGGCGTCGGTGTAGCTCCGCCCGCCGGGCGTCGTCACGTTCATCCCGGCCACGCCGCGGCCCGCCACGCCACCGTTCGGCCCAACGCCCCCGCGTCCAGCCGCTCCATAGTCGATCGTCGTGCCCCGATTGGTCGTGTACGACCCTGCGCGGTAGCCCGACTCATACCGGCCTCCATTCGGACCAGTCATCGACGAACGGCCCGCGACGCTCCCGCCCGCCCCATACGGGTTGTACCCGCGGAATTCCCCTTCTGCCCTGTTGAATGTCCCTGGCGAGCTGAATGACGGCGTGTGAGCGAACGACGAGCCCCCGCCGTATCCACCCCCATAAGCCGGGCGGAAGCTGCCGATCTCGCCGCCCCGAGACCCGCCGAACCCGCCGCCCCGAGACTCGCCGAACCCGCCGCGCATCCCACCCATCTCAGCGCCGCGGAAGCCGCCACCACCAAAGCCGCCACGCATCCCGCCGCCGAACCCGCCGCCGCCGAACCCGCCTCGACCGCCACCACCACCAAAGCCGCCGCCGCCGTGCGCCTCCGCGTCCCGGCCCGCGAGCGTGACCGCCACGCAGGCGCAGGCCCCCATCACCAGAATCCTCGTTGATGTACGCATCATCGTGCACTCCCCGGCGTGCCGGCCGGCGCCCTGGGCGGCGGGGGTACGCGGACCATGACAAAACTCTCGGAACCTGGCAGCGCCTCGTCGCCCAGCACCCGGTCGTTCGCCGACCATCGCACCAGGTCGGAGCGCTCCTTGATCATGATGTTGGTAGACGACGCCGCGATCCCCTCCGGCCGCACGCCCGAGTGCTTGACGACCCACCGGTCGCCATCGCGGCTCCAGGTCCCCTCGCCGAACCCCCCCTCCGAGTCAAACTCCCACGAGCGGATCCGCTTCATCACGGGGTCCCAGCCAATCCGCTGCGTCACCGACATCACCGGCCGGCCCGCGCGCTTGACGGTGAACGACCGCATCAGGAAGTTGCCGTCCTCCGACCAGGCGCAGTGGACCTTCACCTGCGACTCGGGCGACTCGTCGACCCAGTCTCCGACCAGCCACTCGAGGTCGCGAAGTCGCTCGTGCGGGCGGACGATCGGGTCGGCCTCCTCGTGAACGCTCGACAGCCGCCACTGCCCGTCCCGCTTGACCAGGAGCGCCGTGTAGGGGCGGACCACCCGCGCCGCCTTCGGCGGGTCGATCAGCGTGCGGCCCTCTTCCCTGGCCACGTCGGAGCCCAGGAACCGGACCGAATCGGCCTCAATGGTGATCTTCACACCCGGCGAGGCAGCGAACGTCTCGGCGAACAACCGTTCGATCGCCTCGCGTCCCTCGAGCCGAGCGCCGCCGGGCTCGATCGCCTCGGCGTCCTCGGAGAACAGCGCGGCCACCGCCTGGCTGTCGCCGCTGTTGTACGCGCGGACGAACGCGTCGTCGAAGGCGCGGATGGCCTTCTCCGCCTCCGACATCGGGGCCGCGATTTTCTCGGGTGCGGGGAAACTGGCCGGGCTCTTCGCGACGGGTTGCGGCGCCTGCTGCGCTTGCGCCGGCTCGGACCGGGCGACGTTCGCCACCAGGTCGCCCTCCGACAGGAGGATGGCCCCGCACACGGCCACGACGCCCAGGGGGCCAGCAAACCGGACCGCGGTCTTGGTGAGCATGATGAGTCCATTCTGGTGTGTCGGGCCGTCGAATCCGGAGCCGCCCTGGCGTCTCCTGAATCCCAGTACGCACGACAAGCGAGCGAGTGACGAGATCTCCGACAGGAGTGTAGTACACACTCAAGGCCGACCGGGCCGAAGACCCGTCGAGATCGGCCGGCCGATTGATTGATTGATTGGGCGGCCGAGTTGAACGCCACGTCCGATCACTGGGTGCCGGAACGACATGGCCGCGAAG
>JAKAUH010001050.1 GCA_021818605.1 Planctomycetota bacterium | reverse complement strand
CCCGACCAGACCGGCCCGCAGTGCCAGAAGATGCCGGCCGGCCTGCGTCATCCGACCAGACTCGGCCTCGGATCGCGCCGCGGCCAGATGCCGATCGAGAAACGCGGCGATTCGGCCCGACCTGGTCCGCCGCCAATCGGGCATCGGCTCGGGACCGCCGTCCGGGGTTGGCTGCCGGCTCATTTCCGGGGAGGCCGGGGGATCTCCTGGTCCGGCTCCGCGCGGTTGGGCTGGCCATTCGCGTCCCAGGGGTTCACCGGAATGGCCCCCCGGCCCAGCGTGACCGCCGACGAGGGCTGCGGCATCTTCGACTCCTTCACCATGAAGCGCTGATCCGGCAGATGGACCGGGCTGGGCAACTTCATCCGGGGGAACGAACCCTCGGGCCGATGGCCGTCGAGGCCGCGCGGCAACGCGGGCCCCTTCGTACCGGCGAGCGGCAGATAGCCGTTCGTGGCCCCGTTTCCCGCCGTGTCGACCCGGTTGGGAGGCGCGATCACGCCTCGCACGCCGACCGGCCTGCGACTCTTCGCCATGGGTTCACCTCGTTTCTCGGGCGAGCTTGATTTGCCGGAACCCGCCGATCCGCCCGGCGAGGCGCATCAGCGCCATGGCCAGGCGAAGGCGGAGCTTGCGGACCTTGCCGCAGCGGACGATGATCGTGATCTGGGCCATCTGGGCGGGACTCAATCGGACGAGCCGGATATCGTGGTCCATGGCATCAGGGCCACTGTCGGACGGTGCGCTGGCCGCCGATGCCAGTGGGTACGTTGGTGAAATGCCCGGGATTGGCGTCGACCAGGGCGCCCATCTCCGCGCAGAGCTGCGACAGCATGGCGAACACGGTATGCGCGTCGCGCAGCTTCGATGTCATGTTGCCGAAGGACATCGGCTCGCCACGGTTGAACTGGTCGATCAACTGGGCCAGGACATCCCAGGTGTACTGGAGCCTGCCGCGCTCACAGCCGCGGAGGCCCATGAGCTTCTGGTTGCTGACGACGCCCGACGTCGGGCTGACGCTCGTCAGACCGGTGGAGTTGGCTGTCGGTGGGGAGACTGCAAAGGAGTTGACCGGCATCGGCGACGACAGATTGAAGGTGGCCGTCGTGATACCGGTGGCATAGAGGGTCTCGGCCTCGCTGGCGTTGCCAACGTAAACGTTGCGGGCCAAGTTGCCAGACTGGAGCGCCGCGAAAACGACCTGCGGCACGTTGCCAGCGGTGATCGTGACGGAGACCTCGGGGCTGGGCGTCGTCTCGCCCATACCGTTGGTCTCCGTGACCCTGACGTAGTAAGTCCCCGTGGGGAGTGAGCCACCCGTGGTGCCGCCGCCAGCGGCGGTGAGGGTCGGGACCGCTGGAGGCGCGGTGCCAGCGAAGTTCACGGTGATCAGCCGCTCCAGGTGGCCGGTGGCCCCCGCCGCCTGGAACTGAGCGAACGTCGTGCCCGAGGGAACGATGGTCGGTGACGTGTAGGCCATGAGAAAATTCGCCTTCGCTTTTGCTCTTGCTTGGCTGTCCTGGGGCAGGGGCGGTTCTGTCAGGCTTCGACAGGCGCGGCTAGCTCGTCGGAGTCGCACCGGACACGGAATCGGCGATGCGGACGATCCAGACCGAAGGCGTCATGCGCCTCCGCGAGCATCGCCTCGGCGGCTGCAGCCAGGGCGTGAAGCTTCTCCAGTTCACGCTCGCAACGGCCGAGTGTGGCTTGAATCTGAGCCAGCTCGGCCGGAATCACGACGGGGCGACCGGCTTCCCTGGGCGCGCGATGGTAGCGCTCGCAGAGCTGTCCGAGCAGGCCGGACACACGATGCAGCTCGGCGTTGCCCCACGCCTCCTTCAGCCGGTCCTTGGAGAGCCCCAGCCGGGTGGCCTGGGCATCGACGTAATGGGGCGTGCCCCGGTATCGCCACATGCTTCGCTCGCTCCGCTCGCTCGGGCGGGCACCGGCGACGCGACTGAAGGCGGGCGGCCGAACGAAGCCTTGCCCCCTCGCCTTCCGCCGGCGCCGACGCCCGCCTCGGTGATGGTCAGTTGGCTGAGAACGCCGTGATGCCCTCGACCCACGCGTGGTGGCTCTCGTTAACCAGCTCGATCGCCATCTCGGCGATCCAGTCACCTTCCACCATGTCGCCGCGCGAGCCCCGAAGCTGCCAGAACGGATTCCGCTTGTTGCGGATGTAGACCTCGGAGGAGGTCAGCGCGATCGCGGTGAACGGCCGGAGCAGCGGAGCCTCGACGATCGTCACGCCGTGGAGGAACGGAGCCTCCAGGACGTTGATCGGCGTGCCGAAGGCGGTCTCGCCCGCAGGTACTCTCTGGATGGCCTGGCCCCACGTCGCGAACCCGCTCATGAAGTTCGTGGACACGACCAGGAGATCGGGCTCGCCGCCGCCGGCGCGCGCCGCCTGCAGCGTGTCGCGGATCAGGTCGGTCGACCCATAGGCCGCCGCGTTGACCGGCGTGGCTCCCGTGAGGCTCGAGATGTTATTGGTCTGGATAATCGACCGCAGGCCGTTCATCTTCGCCGTGATGCCCGTCGCGTCGTTCGGGCCCTGCGCGATGCCGTAGTACAGACAGTTCTCGATGTCGTCCACCATGTTCTGAAGCTGGACGGTCATGTTGAAGTCGAACGGCGTCTGGATGCCGCCCGGCAGCACCTGCGCCCGTGCGGTCTGCGCCGAGCCGCCGATCTGCACCGGGAACTGGAAAGTCTGGCAATACTGCGTGCGCGGTACGCCGACCGTCACCAGCCCGGTCTGATTCACCTCGGCACCGTTGCGGCTGTTGCCGATCAGGTTGACCGTCGAGCCGTTGACCGCCGAGGACAGCGGAGTGGACCCCTGGGTGCCCGCGATCTGCGACCAGATTCCTCGCATGACGTTGATCGTCGTCGCGCTGGCCGGGTCGCCGTTGATCTGCATCCGCTCGACGTTGCCCGTGGTCGAGTCGACAACCTCGAGCACGTCGTGGTTCATCAGAAAGGTCGCGTCGGCGACCGTCAGGCTGGTCTGTGTCGCACTTCCGATCGCGGCGCCGAGCATGGTGCTACGGGAGCGATACTTGTGCGTGTACATCTGGAAGTCGATTCGCTCGACCGGGACGTACGGGAGTCGCGTGACCAGCGGGTTCCGGTTGGCGAACCAGTTGCGGATCGCCACGGTGACGTCATTACGAGCCTCAACGCCCGCCTGCTGCGAGCCCAGGAAACCTTGCAGGAAGTCAGCCATGGGACAAATGTGCTCATGCCCCTATGCTCGGTTCTCGCCCCGGGGCATTGGGCGGCCGGCTACGCCCCTCGGCGGGGGCTTCACGGTGGAGGTCAATGGGCCGTTGTGAGTTGTCCGATGTTCGCTGCCGCGGACCGCCAGAGCCCCCGCGATTTCGGGAGCCCAGCGACGGACCACGGACTAATGAGCAGCGCGAAGGCCCAGCGGCAGGCCCATGTTGGCCCGGGCGTCGCCCTGAGTCTTCTGGACACTTTGCATGTGCAAAATGACCGCCTCGCCCATGTTGCGAGGCTGGGGCGGCGCCGCCGGATTGGCGGGAGGCGTCGGCGCCGCCTGGACGCTCTGGCCCGATGCCGTCCCTCCGCCGGGGTTCTGTGCCCGGAGAAAGTGGGCGTACTCGGGTCGGCCAAGCTGCGCCTTGATGAAGTCGGGAACTGACTGGAATGACGGCGTCCGAACCTGGAACGCGTTGCCCTGCGGCTCGACCACGAACTCGCTCCGGAATAGCCGGGAGAGCTGCTCGACGCCACCGGGCACCAGATTCTCGCTGGCCAGAACTCGCGAGAGTTCACTATCCAGGGCGTACTGCTGGGTCCGCTGCTGGATCTCGATCTGCTTCTGCCGCTCGGCGGTGAGCTGCTGCTCGGACTGCTCGCGGAGTTGTCGGAGCGCCTCCTGGAGATTGCCCCGCTCGGCCAGGACCTCGGCCTCGCGGCGCTGGGCCTCCTGGGCCTCGCGTCGCACGCGCTCCTCGTGCTCGGCAAGCCGCGCCTGAATGCTGGTGAACGCCTGGAGTTGCTCCAGGGGGATCGTCACGGTCTGCGGCGTCGCGACGGGCGGATTCGACTGCGGGGGGTTACTTAGGTTCTCTTGAGACATCGTTCCCTTCCTCGATCGAGGGTCCAGTTCTACGGCTGATCGTCGTGTCGGATCGGTTCCTCGGTCGGCCACGTGGCGCGGGTCGAACCGCGGGTCGCGCGATCAATCCCACATCGAATAGGGCCACGCCGTGGCGGTGCCGTCGCAGTCCCAGCAGGGCCAGGCGTCCCAGTTCCGCGACTGCCCCGTACCCCGGCAGCCCCGGCACGGATGGAGACGGCGGAGCAGAGCATTGCAGCGAAGCCGGACCTCGGGGTCCGGGTCGTGGCGGCCCCAGAAGAGCCAGCGCGAGTCAGACGCGACCGCCGCCTGGAGCTCGCGCGTCGCTGTGTCGCGACGCCGCCAGGACGGATCGCCGAGCCGCGCCATCAGCCCACGGATCGGCTCGGGAATCACCCGGACCGGATCCGTCGTGGCCGCCATCGCGAACTCCTCGACGCCTCGACCGAATACCAGGTCGGTCCGGTCATGCGAGACCTCCGCGGCCGATGACTGGCCGACAAGGCACAGCACCAGGATCACGCTCATCGGTCGATCACTCCGTCGGCAGCCAGATGTGACCCACGAGGATCCCCAGCCAGAAAACCAGGGCGACGGCGAGGGTCGGGCAGCCGCCGAAGAGTCGTCGAAGTACCCGCGAAATCGAGGCGTCGACTCCCCAGGTGCGAATCGCAATCACGTCGTAGCCGATTACCAGGATCGTCGCGGTCAGCACGAAGACCAGTGTCAACCACTGGGCCTGGACGGGGGTCAGATTCGGCATGGTCTCGGCCTCCATGGTTCAGGGGATCTCAGTGTTCACGACGGCGGATCATGGTGGCACGTGCGTCACGTCACGTCCCGTCAGCGGTCAACCCGCCCACCATCGTGCCGCCCGTCTGACCCAGCGGATCAACCCCGGCGGACTGCTCGGCCGAGCCGCTCCCCTCGAGCGCCTCGACCGCAGAGGTGAAGCCGGACGAATCAAGCACACGAGCCTCTTCCTTGCGTCGCGACTTCGCGTCGACCGTTCGCTCAATCTCGGCATCGAGCCGGGAGTAGTCGGCGTCGCTGAGGCCCAGAAGCATCTGGCGGACGATGGACTGCAGAACCTCGCGCTCGGTGTCCGGCGCCTCGCCAGCCCCGGCCAGTGCTTGCTGGAGCTGAAGCAGGTTGCTGGTCATCTCGGGCGCGGCGGACAGCTCGAACCGGGCCGGGTAGACGACCCGGATCTGCTCGCGGGCCGCCGGGTCAGGCGGCACGCCGCGCAGTACCAGCATCGCGTACTCGGCGAGCTGCCGCTCGGCCTTCGCAAGCGACTTCGAAATCGCAGCCAGCAGCTTCTGGCCGGCGATCGCGTCGATCTGCTTGGAGATCCCCGACTGCGCCGTGGTCGAGCCGCTGACCATGCCGGCCGGCTTGACCAGGCAGGCACGGCGGTCCTTCAGGTCAATGATGTCCTGCTTGTTCTTCCGTAGGCTCTCGGCCGGATCCTTCGGCGGGCTGACGAACTCCCAGCCCTCGTATGCGCCGCTCTCCGGGTTCTTCTTCTTCGGCAGTACGTAGCCGGGGCCGATCGAAAGCGTGTTATCCGCCTTGCAGTAATCCTCGGCACCAGAGAGAAACGGGTGCGCCTGCAGCGTGTCTGAAAGAATCAGCTCGCTGTCGCGATTGTAATACTCACGCTGATATTCTGCTATGCCTTCATACCGACTCTTTCCTATATTTGGCGTGCGATGCCTGGGCATGTCGACCAGGCGGATGATCGGCACGCGGCCGAACCGGTGGGGCACCCGCTCGAGAACCCGGTCGCCGTCGTAGGAGAACAGGATCGACTCCTCGGCCGTCCAGAAGCGGTAGCGAACGTAGTCGCGCCGCCAGGCCTCGCCGACACTGCCAGGGTCCTCGGGATCGATGGAGCTCCCGTCCTCACCATGATCGACCCGGTCGGACGGGTCGGTGAATTCGCGCACAAGGCACTCGCGATACCGGCCCGCAGCGTCAAGCCGCCACCAGAGCATGTTCTGGGGAAGGATGTAGCTGGCGACGCAGCGATCGAGGCCCAGCCGCAACTCGTCAGCGCGGGTCTCGACGCTCTCACCGGGGGGTGCCTGAGGATGGTCGAGGCAGACGTCGAGGCAACCGAGCACCAGCAGCAACGGAGCCACCGTTTCGCGCATCCAGTCGTCGACCGGCGTGCCGCGGCCGTCGACATCGCGCCACCACGAGCTCAGGTCATCCGGACCGACGCGGTGAACCTCCTGGTCGAAGACTTTACCAAGGTGAATCTCGACCGATTCGGCGACGAACTCGGGGATGGGGGTGCGGCTGCGGCGGTACTCGTAGTCGTCGTCCTGCGCAGTGGCACCGGGATCCGCGCCGATCATGCCGGGATACGGGCCGTAGCCGGTGTCCTGCATCTGCGCGCCCATCGCCGAGCCGACGTAACCCGCGAACCCCTGATAGAGGTTCGGAAGCATCTGAGGGTCGGGATACTCGCGCTTGTGGCGGAAGAGGTTGCGGGTCGGCAGGCCGCGGCGATCCGGGCCGTAGGTGGCGTTGCGGTAACGCTCGCCCCCCTCGAATGAGTCGAGCAGCCAGCGCCAGCGGACCTGATGCTCGACCCAGTCGATGTGCCGGCGCTGCACGATGACCTTGCCATCGATTTCCGTTGCGGACGACCGGCGCCCCCGCGAGCCCGGCGCGCCGGATTCGACCACGGGGCGACCGTCGAGGCCGGTGCCCCGGCCGGGCGGGGGGGCCGTCGTTTTTCGGAGCCAGTCCATCGCCATGGGTTTCAGCACTCGCAGGAAGCAAGGAAGTCGATCACGATCTCGGCCAGGTGCACGAATAGTGGGATCAGCAGCACCACGGCGAGCAGGATGAACGGCAGATCGGTCCAGGCGTACCGCAGCCGCATGGGCTCATCTCCTTCATGGCGACCTGACGCCCTCACCGGAAAAAAGGGCGTTGGCGGGGAAGCGGCCGGCGAGGGCCGTGGGTCAGGCTAGAGAATCGATCGGGCCTGGATGCGACGGAGATTCGCTTCCGGGGATCGACCCGTGGGGAACTCAAGCTTCAGCCCGCCGCAAAGCGGGTCGACCAGATCCTCGAAGGGATGCTGGGGGTCCTT